>DAOVTM010000450.1 GCA_030633145.1 Desulfobulbaceae bacterium | reverse complement strand
TCTACTGGTATCGCTATCCAGCCTCGCAACTCTGGCAGAAGGAAACAACTCCCGTACCTCAGCTTCAATCCGCTCAGAGCCGACTCCCATCCCCACCACTGAACTTGACTGACATTCCGGGCAGATCACCTTGGGATTAAGCGAATAGCCGCAATAATGGCAGATTAAACGGTTACGCTGGCGGTGTAAAGTCAAAGAAACCTTGCAGTGACGACAGCTGATAATATGGCCGCAGTCCCGGCAGAGCATGGAGGAGGAAAACCCCCGGCGATTAACAAAGAGCAGACTCTGCTGTTTTTTCACAAGATTGTCACGGAGACCGGCAATTAACTTGTTAGAAAAAAAGAGTTCTGGCCTTGATCTCGGCAGGGTCTTGTCAGAGAGGTCAACCACCTCCACCTCAGGCATGGGTCTATCATACACCCGTTTCCGCATGGAGAGCAGCTGATATTTCCCCTGCCTGGCGTGATAAAAACTGGTCACAGAGGGGGTAGCTGAGCCGAGGATCACCGGGCAATGAGAAAACCTGGCCCGCAGTACGGCCATATCCCGACCATTATAACGCAGCCCATTATCCTGTTTATAGGCGGGCTCATGTTCCTCATCAACGATGACCAGGCCCAGGTTGGTGAAAGGGGCAAAGACCGCAGACCTGGCACCGATAACGATATGCGCCTCCTGCTGCAAAATCCGTTGCCACTGATCAAAACGCTCGCCCGGAGTCAGGCCGCTGTGCAGCACCGCCAGCACATCTCCAAAGCGAGAATAAAAATGAGCCTCTACCTGGGTTGCCAGAGCAATCTCCGGCACCAGCACCAAAATCGTCTTGCCCAGTTCCAAACAGGAGGCCGCTGCCCGAAGATAAACCTCGGTCTTACCGCAGCCGGTTACCCCGTGCAGGAGGAAACAGGAAAAGGCCTGCTCCTGAACAGCCGTTTCCAGCTCACTGAGTACCGTATCCTGCTCCGGGGTGAGGCTCTCGGGTTGGGCAAAAAAAGGGGGGACATTACCAAAGGGGTCGCGATAGGTTCGCTGCTCTTCCAGGGTGACCAGACCGGCTTCTGCCAGTCCATGCAGAGCCTTACCTGCCCCGGAATACAGTTTGGTCAACTCAGGCCGGGAAAGCCCGCTTCGCTCGCCCCGATGCCTGAAGAGAAGGTCAAGCGTCTTTACCTCTGACTTTTTCAGATCCAGCTCTGCAAACTGTTCCTCGATCCGGTATTCACCGATCTGCTCTTGCAGCGCAGGCGATGGTGCAACCATGGTCTGCGTCCGAGCCTTGATTGCCGCTTTAACAATAACCGGTTCTATGGTAATCCAGCCTGCTTTCTCCCATTTTCGCAATAGCCGCTGCATGGCGGGTTTACGCCAGACAGTGTTGACGGTACCAGGGAGCAGATTTCCCTTATCCAGCAGTCGCCCCATCCAGGCAGGCTGTTTTTTCAATTCTTGAATTGCAACGGGAAGATTATCTTTCCCTATATCGGTCAAGATAATTTTTCGGCCCGAACGAACAACCAGCCCGGCTGGCAGGGCAGTGCGAATCACCTCGCCTATTGGAAAATGATAATATTCAGCAATCCAGCAAAAGAATGGAATCAGCCCCTCGGGAAAGAGGGGATCAGGATCAAGCAGGTCAACAATGGGTTTTATCTGATAGGAAATCTCGTCCGGGTCAACCTCAACCTGTCCCAGCAGGTAGCCGGTAACCAGTCGATTACCCAGGGGTACCAGCACCCTGATTCCAGCAGGCAGGACATCCTCATTGCCCACAGGCTGATCATAGGTCAGGGTGTGGGCAAGGGGTGCGGCAACCGCGACTTCATATAGCATCATGGAAACAATAAAACGATGAGAATAACAAACTCAATCCCCTGTCTCCTGTTTCTTGAGGCAAAGACTTTGTAAATGTTCCTTAAATGGGGTGCCAAGCTCAGGATGCTCCATGGCAATATCAACAATGGCCTTGAGGTAGCCCAGCTTATCCCCGGCATCATACCGTCTGCCCTCAAACTCGTACGCATACATGGAACGTTGATTGGACAACACCTGCAGGGCATCGGTGAGCTGAATCTCACCCCCGTGACCGGGAGTTGTGGTACCGAGAATATCAAAAATCTCCGGCATCAACAGGTAGCGTCCAATGATGGCCATATCTGAATTAGAGGCACCTGGAGCCGGTTTTTCAACCATACGTTTGACCTTAAAGGTACGGTCATAACTGGTATCCTTGCCCTCAACAATGCCGTACTGATAGGTCTGATCCATGGGTACCCGCTGCACTGCGACAATGGCTTCTCCCACCTGGTTATAGAGATCAATCATCTGTCGGCAGCACGGTTTTTCCGCACGCACCAGGTCATCCCCCAGCAGCACCAGAAAGGGTTCATCTCCAACCACCTTGCGTGCCATCCAGATAGCATGACCAAGTCCCAGGGGTTCTTTCTGGCGCACCGAGACCACATCAATCAGCTTGGAGAGGCTGTTCAGATTATCGCAAAGCTCCTGCTTATTTTTCTGCTTGAGGATGGTATCCAGCTCAAAATCATAGTCAAAATGATTTTCAATCGCAGACTTGCCCTCCGAGGTGATGAGAATAACCTCATCAATACCGGAAGCGACCACCTCTTCCACAATATACTGGATGGTGGGTCGGTCAACAATATTGAGCATTTCTTTCGGAATAGCTTTAGTGGCGGGGAGAAAACGGGTGCCAAGTCCGGCAACAGGGATTACTGCTTTACGGATTCTTTTCATTCTTGTCATTGTAGGTTGGAATATTGAAAGATAGGTGATTGAATGATACGGGTAAAAGATATAATATAGCTTCTACCTTAATCGAGTGATCATGTCGAAGGATTTTTTAAACTTATGGATTTGAACTACCAACAGCAGTTGCCCAGGATGTGTTGAGAATGCTCCCTGTCCACCCGCTGGTTGGCAGGGGGCAATGAAAGCCGTAGATCTTTGTCCTTTCGGGTTTGCCGTGAATGGAATTGGATGCAGCCTAACGCACGCTTTTAATCTGAATACAAGTTGGATAAATTTCCCGGTGAACGGTTACAGAATATCTTTACTCATCTCAGGTAGCAGTGTCAAAGAATATATCACTCCACAC
>DAOVTM010000364.1 GCA_030633145.1 Desulfobulbaceae bacterium | reverse complement strand
ATCATCGTGCCGGTGGGAGCCGGTTCCGGGGTCTGCGGTACCGCCATTGCGGCCAAGACCATCAATCCACGCATCAAGGTAATCGGGGTACAGTCTGCCCAGGCACCAGCCATGCAGCGGAGCTGGCAGAGCGGCACCATGCAGGAGGCAGAGATGAAAACCATTGCCGAGGGCATGGCTACCCGCATCCCCTTTGCCAATACCCAGCAGATCATGCAACAGTATCTGGATGATTTTATCCTGGTGGAAGATAAGGCCATTGAGGAGGCCGTCTATCATTTGCTGATACATACCCATAACCTGGCAGAGGAGGCCGGGGCAGCGTCCCTGGCCGCCGCCCTGCAGATTCGGGATCAGCTGGCAGGACAAAAAACAGTCCTGGTGGTGAGCGGCGGCAACATCGCCCCGGAACGGTTACAGTATATCCTGGGCGAGTTCGGATAAATTATGAATGGACTGAGGAAGTTTTTGCATGATCTGCCCTGGCCTCTGCTCATTGTTGGAGCCGTACTGTTGGGACTGGCACCCTTTGTGCCGGAGCCGCATCTGGTGGAAAAACTGCGGATGCTGGGCAACGGCACCCTGCACAAACCCATTGATATTTTTGACCTGTTTTATCATGGATTGCCTATTATCCTGATAGCACTTAAACTGACCCTGCGACCTGTGGAAAAATCATGAAGCAGATACCCATTTTCAAAACTTTTTTTTCAATTATCCCTCTCATCCTCCTCGCCCTGCTGTGGGGATGCAAAGGATCAGACGACAATACCAAGGAAAACACCATGACTGCAAAAAATCCCATGGATGCCCCGGAAATTGGGCGAATACTCTTTCACCCGAGACAGAGTCCCAGAACCCCGCTGCCTGAAGGCGCAACAGACATTGATGTGGAGGTCAGCCCAGGTGTTAACATCGGCTGCCGCCTGTTCACCACTGCTCCATCCGCACCGACCATTCTCTTTTTTCATGGTAACGGGGAAATAGTCTCCGATTATGACACCATAGGCCCGATGTACATGGAGCAGAATCTCAACCTGCTGGTCACTGATTTCCGTGGCTATGGCTGGAGCGACTCCCAGCCCTCCTTCACCTCCATGCTCAGTGACTCCCATGTACTTTATACAAAACTGAGGGAGTATCTGGCAGAAAACGGCTACAACTCTGACTTGTTCATCATGGGTCGTTCCCTGGGGTCGGGTTGCGCCATTGAACTGGCTCACAGCTACAACGACGACATTAAGGGGCTGATTATAGAGAGCGGTTTTGCCGAAACCATTCCTCTTGCCCATACCCTGGGTGCTGAACTGGAAGACTATGACATTGATGAAGAGCAAACCTTTAACAACGAAATCAAGATTAGAGAAATCACCACGCCAGTGTTCATCCTCCATGGTCAGCTTGATACCCTGATTCCCCTCTGGCAGGCAGAAAGACTCCATGCCGAATGCGGAGCCCGCTCCAAGGAGCTGCAGGTCATCCCCGGTGCAGACCATAACACCCTGATTGCCATTGGCGGCATCTATTATTTTCGGGCTATCCAGCAGTTTGTGGTCAAGATTACCGGTTCTGAGGACTGGCGTAAGCGAAGAAAAAAGTATAGAGAAGAGAAAAAATAGGGGAAAAAACGTATGAGCGGTAAACGAACCGGTTATCTAAGCTGGGACGAATATTTCATGGCAGTTGCCCTGCTCTCGGGTCAACGTTCCAAGGATCCCAACACTCAGGTGGGGGCCTGTGTAGCCCACGCACGTAATCGGATTGTCGGGGTGGGCTATAATGGCTTTCCCCAGGGCTGTTCCGATGATGACCTGCCCTGGTACCGGGATGGTGACTATCTCGACACCAAGTACCCCTATGTCTGCCACGCCGAGTTGAACGCAGTGCTTAATGCCACCACCGGCGACCTCCACAACTGCCGGATCTATGTGGCCCTCTTTCCCTGTAACGAGTGCACCAAGGTAATTATTCAGTCCGGGAATCGGGAAATTATCTATCTCTCTGATAAATACAAAGATACGGATACGGTCAAGGCATCAAAGATCATGCTGGATAAATCAAAAACCGCATACCGGCAATTCGTGCCGGAACGACAGTCTATTCTGTTGCCCTTTGGAAGCGAAGATTAGTGAAGAACCACCAGCAGAGCTGGTGGCTACCAACTTAAGGTGAGACAAGTCGCAACTTCAAACAGATAACTTTTCTCACTCCCTAGTTCCCATGCTCCAGGTAAGCGAGCCTGCGAGACTCCGTCAGTAGGAACAAGAGTGGTGCGAAAATGTCTCGTCTAAAGTTGGTAGCCCGTATTGTCAAGTGATTTTCCTTTTATATATTGTTATTTTAATGAGTTATATAGTGCTACTTGGAGTGTGATAGTAAATCAACAGGCTCATATATGAAGAATGCTAAAATTGCAGTTTAATTTTAATACCTACTTGACCATAGCCATAGACCATGGTTATCTGTATGTACATAAAATCGTATCCTTTTTATAAATTATGGAAACATCTGATAACCCACTGGTTCCCACGCTCCTGCGTGGGAACTTTGTTTGCCGCTCCAGCGGCAGTACAGGACAGACGGAGTCTCGCAGGCTCGCTTAACTGGAGCGTCCAATTTGCGTTCCCACGCAGGAGTTACTCTGGTGAAAGTCAAGATTTTTTATAGGCATATGTATGCCTATTTTATAAAAATCTTGGTTTATTTTCAATGTTCTTTGACATTACGGAAAAACATGCAGTTCTCCTGATTGTACATATTCAAATACTCGTCAAATCAGTGCTTTAAGTGTAGGTCGAGTTAGGGCGTAAGACCGTAACCCGACATCAAACGGGATTTGCCGTCGAGTTACGGCCTACCTTAACGAATTATTTTTACATACAAAAAATAACCGAATATTTACTTCTGATCTGTGTTAAACTGTTAACATAGGAGCAGAAGCGTTGATCCCGCATTGATCGTCACTTGTGGCGATTTGGGACACCTTCTGTTCCTTTCTTCTTTTTCGTTGACATCGTGATACAGGTGCTTTTGAATCAAATCCTTGATAACGTCTGCTTTTATCTCTTGGCACATTGGATTCTTTTTTGTTGCTTTTCAATTGGTTTTTCTTATCAATCTCAGGATCAAAAGCGGTATTGTTTTTAAGCATTCCGTACACAATACGCAGTACTTTGTGCATGCAAATGCCAATGGCAGACATTTTTTCTTTGCCTCTGGCAACATGCTTTTGGTATAAATCCCGAATTAGTGGGTTACATCTAATACCAGTCAGTACCACCATGTATAAAATGTTGCGAGGTACTTTTCTACCCTTTTTGCTCATCCTCGCAACGGTGCTACCATCGCCGCTGGCTTTAAAAACTGGATGGATCCCTACAAATGATGCCAGTTCTTTGACTGTAGAAAAACGCTCAATCGCCTGTAATTCAAGCATTAAACCTATAGCTGAATAATCATCTATCCCCGGAAAAGTTTTTAAAAGTTCAATTTCCGGTATAGAACAGTTGTCAGCAAGTATTTTGTTCTGGACTTGAATGTTTTTTGCAAGCTGTAAAATTTGTCCAATAGTACTACTTACGAGTTGCCCAGTAATGTCGTCATCAGCAGAGGCGATACTGTTTTTTGCCTCTTTGACAAGCTTCTTGGCACGATCCAATGTTATATATGGTATTCGTGCAACAGTTGCAGCTCTTGCCCTGCTTAACAAACCTGCTGTCGGATACTTTTTTAATAATTTAAGTACCCATTGAGGCATACCATCCTGACAGTATTGCAATAACTCAGGGTTGGCAGAATAAATCAACATCTCCAGCTGATTCAACAACTGAGTTTTTTGCTTGATAAGCAGTGATATAAAAGACCATTGTTTTCTTAGTGGTGACCAATAGTCTTCCTGTTGATACATTATCTTACCAGGGTGGGCAATTTGGTACTCAGCAATACTTAACGCACTGACTTTATCGGTAATTGTTCTTGTCAGCTCTGCTTTGCTGTTACAAAAAACACCTTCCGGGTTAAGGCGAGCCGTCTTGATGTTCAATGAACCCTGAAATTTTAACAGAGTATTGTACCAGTTGTTTTCATAACCACCAGTACTCTCTACAGCGGCAAAAAGCTCGGCACCTGGGTGAAGCTCAAAAAAATGATTCAATTGATTATGGAGTTCAACATGACCATCAACCGTGTCATCTAATTGAAAATTCATGTTAATTTGTTTTTTATCCTGGTCAATAAGGACAAAATCAGTGTATCCTTTGCTAACATCGGCTCCAAGATAAAATTGTTTCATGATAATTTCCTCCGATATGAAGTTAATAAAACACCAGGAAGCATCAGGCTTGTACATACGATGTCTAAGCATCACGTTACTCCTCGACTTTAACCTGGCAGAAAGGAAGATACTCCTGCACGGGTTCGAGACCCAAGCGTGGTTCCTTCTCTTACTTTAATTATAAACTGCTGTTTACCGAAAAAAAAGATTATTTACTACTTACTTTCACCATACAAGCGT
>DAOVTM010000215.1 GCA_030633145.1 Desulfobulbaceae bacterium | reverse complement strand
TAGCATCAGGAAAGATGTGCAAAAGCAGT
Organism: Desulfobulbaceae bacterium; assembly: GCA_030633145.1. Lineage (GTDB taxonomy): Bacteria > Desulfobacterota > Desulfobulbia > Desulfobulbales > Desulfobulbaceae > DAOVTM01. The sequence goes on along the minus strand of DAOVTM010000215.1, from coordinate 6,872 downwards.
TGGTGATGGTCTGATTATAGTACAACATTGTATTGATAGGAGGACGAAAAAAAATTCAATGGATTTGTTAGACGGGCAGGCGAGAGTAAAGTTAAACATGATGAGACTTATGAAGGTTATTTCTTTTGGCTCAACTCGTCCTTGAAAAAGTTGGTACAGGATTGGTACAAAACAAACTAACAACAAAAAAGCACCTGCTCAACAGAGTGCAAGTGCTTGATGTATCGTGGCTGGGAGACAGGGATTCGAACCCCGATAAGCGGAGTCAGAGTCCGCTGTCTTGCCATTAGACCATCTCCCAGTGGGTTGGAATAGCTCAAGCAAAATAGAAGAATAAGCTGTAATTGTCAAGGGAAAAAGTAGTGCATCTGCAATATCCAGCTTTTGTGTTGCGCTGGTTCCTTTAACTTGGTTCCTTTAACTTATTACCAGACCCGCATATCCTACCACCTTGCTTGTATCGCCAGCGGCTTCCCCTGAATCGGTATAGCGTATCAGCTCTGCCTGGGTTGCCCCAAGCTCAATGGCTGCTGTCAGGGCAATAGTGGTGGGCATGATACCGCACATGGAGATCCGGTTTGAGAGAACTGTGCTGTAGAGAGCGGGCGGGTTGAGGTTTAAAATATCTTCCAGTGCAAGGTGATCCTGTTGCGTGGCACGCTGACGGGATTCGTAATGGGTCATGTCTGTGCTGGCAACGATAAGGACAGGTTTGTTGTATATCTTTATTGCCGCAGCAAGTTCAACCCCTGCCAGATGACATGAATCAAACGGGAGATGGGAGACCACAATGGGTACGATACTCAGGTTTTCCTGAACATACTGGAGAAAGGGTACCTGAACTTCCAGGGAGTGTTCAAACTGATGAGCCAGATCGTCCGGGGTAAAGAGGTGAGAATTATCTGTAATTTTTGCTGCAAGGTTGCGGTTCAGGCGGACATCCCCCATGGGCATGACCCAGTCCTGGATGCCAACGGCCATGGGTGCGCCCTGGCCGTGGTGGTTGGGTCCCAGAATGATGACGGTTTCAGGGATCTCTGTGCTGGCAAAAGTTTCTCCTGCCACGCTGCCTGAATAAAAATAACCAGCATGGGGGGAAACGACCACTTTGGCTGTAATTTTGTTTGAATTGTCCGGGATCAGCCCAGCAAGGGTGTTTCGGAGCTGGATAGGATCTCCATCGTAAAACTGTCCTGCTACTGCCGGTTGTCGTTTCATTCTCCCACCTCTATCTCCACCTCTATCCTCTGGTTTCTGTTCACCTTACAACCCAGCTCGTTCCCTCCGACCCATCATGTAACTCAATATTATGAGCCAATAATTCATCACGAACCCGGTCGCTTTCTGTCCAGTCTTTCTTATCCCGTGCCTCATTACGCTGGGCGATCAGGGCTTCGATTTCCTCACTTGACAGGTCAATGGCATCCAGCAGCAGCTGTTTTTTCCGCTCTATATACTGTCGTGGGTTTTGCTGCAACACGCCAAGCAGTCCAGCCAGTTCCCGCAAATCAGTTCCAGCCTGGAGAACGAGTTCAAGATCACCTGCCAAGGGTGTATCCGGCAGCATCCGGGTCACACTGTTAAGAGCCTTGACTGCATCAAAGAGCAGGCCAATTCCCTGGGCAGTATTGAAATCATTATCCATGGCATCTTCAAAACGGTGTTGGAGTGATGCCAGTTTTTTACGGTTCTTTTTACCAATGATTGACTGACCGGTCTCAGTTGTATCCACCTCAGCGAGGTCGTCAATAGCTGCCAGACAGTCATACATTCGGTCAAGCCCACTCTGCGCATCCTGCAGGGCAGCCTCACTGAAATCCAGAGGATTACGGTACTGGGTGGAAAAGAGAAACAGTCGCAGTACCTCAGCCGGATACTCCCGCAGTACGTCGCGAATGGTGAGGAAGTTGCCCAGCGACTTGGACATTTTTTCATCCTTGATGGTCACGAAACCGTGGTGCATCCATAGGTTGGCAAAGGGTTCTTCATTGGCTCCCATGGACTGGGCAATTTCGTTTTCATGGTGCGGGAAGATCAGATCCTTGCCTCCACCGTGGATGTCAAAATTCGCCCCCAGGTATTTCCGGCTCATGGCTGAACACTCAATATGCCAACCAGGTCTGCCTTCTCCCCAGGGGCTTTGCCAGAAAGGTTCACCCGGCTTGGATCCCTTCCAGAGGACAAAATCCATGGGATGTTCTTTCTTGTCATTAATCTCAATACGGGCTCCGGCCTGCATATCCTCAAGGTTACGACCTGAGAGCATTCCATAATCAGGAAAACGATCAACCCGGAAATAGACATCACCGCCAGACGGATAGGCCAGTCCCTTATCGATCAGTTCCTGAATCAGCTCAATCATCTCCTGAATATGCTCGGTGGCCTTGGGCTCGACATCGGGTCGCAATACCCCCAGTGCATCCATATCGGTGTAAAATTCATCTATAAAACGGCGAGCCAGTTCGTCAGAGGAGACATTATGTTCTGCTGCTCTGGCAATAATCTTATCGTCAATATCAGTAAAATTACGGACAAAGGTTACCTTGAAGCCACGATAACGCAGGTACCTGACCACCATGTCAAAGACCAGTGCAGACCGGGCATGGCCGATATGGCAGTAATCATAAGAGGTGATTCCGCAGACATAGAGCTGGATGTGACCAGCCTGTCGGGGGTTGATTGGTTCTTTTTTTCGAGATAAGGTGTTGTATATCTTTATATTTACAGCCATGATTTTTTTTATTAGCCTATTTGCGTATCAGAAATTAATTTACTTGCAATAGTCTATAATAATACTGAATCAGCTTGAAATGCCAACCAAAAAATGACACATACACCCTATATCGCCGACCTTCACATCCATTCACGCTACTCCAGAGCCACCAGCAAGGCCAGTGACCTGTTCGGTCTGGCGGCCTGGGCTGCGATTAAAGGGATAGACGTGGTTGGCACCGGAGACTTTACCCATCCGGGCTGGTTTGCCCATTTACATGAACATCTTGAGCCTGCGGAACCCGGCTTTTTTAAATTGAAAAATAAACTTGATCCGGAACCGATTGCGCCTATTCTTCCGCCCGGAGTCCAGCCTGACACCTCAGGTATTCGTTTCGTTCTTACTTCTGAGATCAGTTCGATTTATAAAAGGGGGGGCAAGGTACGCAAGGTGCATAATCTCCTCTTTGCCCCTGAGTTTGCTGCGGTTCGGAAGATCAACACCACCCTGGCCGGCATCGGCAATCTGGAATCGGACGGTCGGCCCATCCTTGGCTTGGACTCCAAACTACTGCTGGAAATACTTCTGGAAAATGCGCCCCAGGGTTTTCTGGTACCAGCGCACATCTGGACACCCTGGTTTTCCCTGTTTGGCTCCAAGTCTGGCTTTGATGCTATTGAAGAGTGTTTCGGTGACCTGAGCAGTGAGATATTTGCCCTGGAGACCGGTCTTTCATCCGACCCGGAGATGAATCGCTGTATCTCGGCCCTGGATCGGTTTTCTTTGATCTCCAATTCTGACTGTCATTCTCCGTCCAAACTGGGGCGGGAGTCCAATATCTTTACGACCGGTTTTGATTTTCCTGCCATGCAGGAGGCCATCCGCAATCCGGTTGACAAGGACGGTAAGCAGCATTTCACGGCAACTATTGAGTTTTATCCGGAAGAGGGCAAGTACCATTGCGATGGGCATCGTAAATGCGGTGTCTGTTTTGAACCGGCAGAAACAGTCAGAGAAAAGGGGATCTGTCCCCAATGCGGCAAACCCCTGACCATCGGGGTTTTGTACCGGGTGCTGGAGCTTGCCGACCGTGATCAGCCTCTGTATCCGGTTGGCTCGCCTGCCGTACACAGCCTGGTACCTTTGCCGGAACTGCTCAGTGAGCTGTTTAATGTTGGACCGGCCAGTAAAAAAATAGCAGGTATTTATGGTAAACTGATCAACCGTTTTGGCTCTGAGTTTACACTGCTTATGGATACCCCGATTGAAGATATCAAAGAGACCGCTCCCATGCTGGCCATGGCCGTTGAACGGGTTCGCAACAAGAGGGTGATTCGCAAACCTGGTTTTGATGGTGAGTTTGGCGTAATCAAAGTCTTTGAAGCGAATGAGAAGGCGGAACTGGGAGGGCAACTCTCCCTTTTTGGACAACAGCCGTCCAAACTGCGTAAAAAAAAAGATAAAAACAGGCCAATCTTTAAGGTAAAAAAGAGGGAGACCAGAAGCCGAAACAGGGACATAAAAAAACTCAACCAACAACAACAGGCGGTAGTGGACAGCGAGGCTGACTGTATCCTGGTCAAGGCTGGACCAGGTACCGGCAAGACCCATACCTTGGTGCAACGGGTTATCCGTCTGCTGGACAGAGGAGAAAATATCCCTGTTACCATCATCACCTTTACCAATAAGGCTGCCCATGAGATCCGGGAGCGACTGCACCACTTTGTGAAAAAGCAACAGCCTGTCCGGGTTGATACCTTTCACGGCCTCTGCCTTGAACATATTCGTGAATATGACAGTGAGATAACTCTGGTCGGGCCGGAAATGCGCACTCTTATAATAAGGCGTGTCTATCCGGCTCTCTCAAAATCAGAGCAAAAAAATCTGCGGCAGGAGATCAGCATTTTTCTTACCACGCAGGCCATCTACCCTGAGAAATTACCTGATTCCGACTCAATGCAGCCATTTTTCAACTATCTCAGAAAAGAAAAACTACTTGATCTCGATGAGGTGGTACCGGCCTGTACCGCTTTGCTGCATAGAAACAGCTTGTTTGCGCAAAGACTGCGCAAAGACACCGGCCATCTGCTGGTGGATGAGTTTCAGGATCTCAATGCGGCCCAGTATGAACTGGTGCATATTCTGGCTCAATCCAACTCTATTTTCGGGATTGGCGACCCGGATCAGGCCATTTACGGATTCCGGGGTTCAGATCCTGCCTAGTTTAAGCGGTTCATCGAAAAGGAGCAACCTGAACTGCACTATCTCTCTATAAATTACCGGAGCGCATCGCACATTCTGGAGGCTGCGGCCAGTGTCATTGCGCCAAATCATATCGTTGGTTCAAAAAGAAAAAATTCAGAAACAAAAGCAACAATCGCCGCCAGTGAAAAAACCGGAGTGATTTATCAGTATCAAGGGGACAGCGAACAGGCAGAGGCTGCATTCATCGCCGAGCAGATACAGCAGTTGCTCGGCGGAACCTCACACCGGGAAATTGATCAGGTCGCCGGTTCTGATAAGGGGTTGGCACTTTCTGATATTGCGGTGCTGTACAGAACCGGACAGCAGGCTGCGGTCATTGCCAAGGCTCTGGCTGATCGGGTTGTCTCCTGTCAGTTGGTCAATCTTACTCCTTTTTATCAGACAGGAGAAAGCAGAATTCTCTATTACTGGATGCTGCTGGCAAGCGAGCGGATTGACAAGGCCCAGCTACTTTTTTTATTTGGACAGGAAAAGGGCATCGGCAAGATGCGTTTGCATGAGCTTGAGTGGTTGATACCGGATAACAGCAGCAATCCGTTTGCTGAAATTATTGCGCATTGTGATAATCATGACAATGTATCGCAACAAACCAAGGCAGTTGTTTTGAAAATACGCGACCTGCTAACGAAAATTACCACTATTGCAAGGCGGGGATCAACCGCAGATGTAGTTGACAGGTTGTTGGAGCAGTATGACCTGGACAGTGAAGAGCCAGATCTTGTCCGCTTTCGCCAACTCGCCCTTTCCAGCCCAAGTCTTGAGACCCTTGCTGATCACCTTCGAAAACACGCGAATTCCGTTATCTATGATGAACGGGCTGAAGCTGTGCTGCTGTCAACTCTGCACGCTGCCAAGGGACTTGAGTTTAAGGCAGTGTTTATTGCCGGTTGTGAAGAGGGGTTGCTGCCGCTTGCACCGCATACGCAGCTTTCAGGCGATGCGCTCAAAAAGCATGGGGAGGAAGAACGAAGGCTCTTCTTTGTTGGTATGACCAGGGCTGCGGAGGTGTTGTATCTGACCGGGGCAGAGACACGATATAGTTTCAAGGGAAAGAAAAAGCAGGAACCTTCCTCATTGCTGGCAGATATTCCAGCACACCTGATCAGTCACCCAGCAACAGTCAAAAAGAAACGTAAAACAAAGTCATCTGCGAAACAGTTAAGGTTGTTCTAAAACTATTTTATTTTTTTCATTTATTTTTTTCATTATAGTGCGTTTAGTATCATTCTATCGAGTTGAAAGCTATTTTTTGTTGCTGTTAATATTTTCAACTCCTGTAATTTGCTTAAATCTCTTCTTGCTGTCCTGTCACTGATTGTTGCGTATAAAGTTCTATAAGGAAGTTCTCTCTGGATACTGTTTATTGTGATGGTTTGATCTGCTGGAGCCTCAAGTAATAAATTCAACAATTCTAATTGCCTTGTACTTATTTTTCTTGTGTACCGTAACAATTGAAAATAATCGTTTAATGCGGATTTGCAGATATAAGAGGTGATACGAAGTTTTACTTCATTAAAGGACTCTACAGCTCCCTTGAGTACAAATTGTATAAATGGTGTTATGTCATAATCCTTGCTGTTGCGGCATTGCGAAAAGGCTATGAAATATCCATCTATCTCCCTGTAGTAATAGTTAGACAACATGGTCGGCAGGTATTTTATTCCTGATGAATTTAATACTGCGGCCTCTACGAGTCTGGCTGTCCTGCCATTTCCGTCTCCAAAAGGATGAATCAGTGCCAAATGATAATGGGCAAGAGTTGACCTGATGATAGGTGACAAATTTTGAATGTGTTCAGAGTTGAACCATTGTATAAACTCGAACATCAAGTTTTGAATATCCTTGAGGCACTTAGGAGGAGTCGCTATTCCTCCATGCTCTTTATCCCCTACTT
>DAOVTM010000089.1 GCA_030633145.1 Desulfobulbaceae bacterium | reverse complement strand
TAATACACCATTTGATTGAACCCAATTCCATTCTCGGCACACCCTCAAGGACAGAGCTCTGCGGCTTTCTTCCGGGTAATCAGCAATGATCCCGGCAAGAAATTGTACATCCTCTGAGGTGATGGTTCGGTTGCGGTAGGTAAATAATTTGCTTACAGCCATAATTGACAGGCTTAGTACGAATATACCTGATGATGAGGAATTTGTCGGATTCTTTATCCCGGTGCTGCGCTTTGTTGGTCTATAATTTGAGATAAAGGTAATATCGAATTCTTTCCTGAAAGTCTGTCTACAAGATATTGCCAGAAAGATATTCCAAGTTTTCGGCAGGTTTTCTTTAAGCTGATAAAAGTGTCTCTACATTGTCGCCCATTGTCGCTGCGGGTACCTCCACTGACCTTGCGTTTTTTGACATATTCACGTATATCATTTTCGCTTAAATTGTTATGTAGCGGGATTTCCGGTCGATCAAGAACAAGAAGCAGTTCATCTTTATTGCGATGAAGACGCTCCAGAGCAAGATTCAGGATTTGAAAGTCGGTTTGCTGGGTAAAAATTGTATCAAATTTTTCCTGCAACCGAATTTTTTCCTCTTCGGTTGGATCTTCTTTATAGATCTTTAACTCATCGTAAAACTCCCAAACCTGGCTGCGAACGTCATCAAGAATTTCTTGTTTTACAGTGCTTGGTACAATGAGCTTTGCCAGGTTTCGTTCTGCGTGAACCCAGCAAAGAGCATGATTGAGTATGTTAAACTGGCCAGCATCATCGCTGACAATCACAAGTCCTTTGGGAAGATGAGTCAGCACACAGCCAAAAAGGGTACCTTCGGTTGCAATTTGTATATGTCGAGGTTTTGTGATGTTTATACTGTCGAGGTATGCTTTCCATTTTTCCTTATCGGCAAATTCTTTATCTGAATCATTTTGCAATAAAGCCAGCGGCTCTTTGGGCAACTTGGCATCAATCATATATTGAAATGCGTCTTCATTAAGAATATAATCAGATTTACCTGCTCGAAGAAGTTCAAGAAAATTAATTCTGCTTTTGCTGTTGGTGCTGGAAAACCAGGCAAAAAACTCGTTGCCGATGTGAGTACAGTAGCCGTTTTTACCATCGTGGCGGGCACCGGTGTCGTCAACGTTGATGTGTGAACATGAATTTAAACCAGCGGTCAGAATGTCATCTTTCTCGGTATGAAACTGCTCTTTTTTTTCAGTAAGAATTCTGCTAATCTGACCGGCTGAAATATCTATACCCCATTCAAGCAACTGCTCCAGAATGAGGGGTTGCGTGACATGGCATTGATGGTGCTGGTAAATAATAAATCCTTTTAAGTTATGGTCAAAATGGCCGTCAATTTCAGCTGGCAATTTACCTGCAACAATATTTCCTTCAGGAGTTTCCCACTGTTCGAGTAAAAAACGGGTGTTAAAAGGAGTTATCCGAATGCCTTGAACTGTGTACGGGTTTAATCCCTTAAAAATAGAACCGGTCGGTATATCGTCAGGTGCGATCCGTTTTTCCTTATGAATGACGAGATTGGCTGTTTTTTTTCGTTTTTTAGGATGAGATTTATCGGATGAAGAATTTTTGTTTTTGTCATCCTTTGACAATTTACTCGGTTTAATCTTCGGCTTTGGTTTATGGTCTTTAAGACGGGCGATTTCGTCTCTGAGAATCTGATTCTCCTCTTTAAGCCTTAGGATGGTTCCAGACTGCTCTTCAGCGAAATCGAATAGCAAGATGATGCTTGGGTTGTTGTGATCTTCTTGCGAGATCTTTTTTTTGATTTGATCCAATGTTTTTTTCATACTCTATATCGTACAGGATCAATTGGAAGAACGCACGGATTATTTTTATTTGTTTTTACCAGCACTTTTTGAGAAGTTACATAAAAAATACTAAAATTCTTATGCAAATCCTGATCAACTTCAGAATCGTCAATTACCTGCTGGTATAAGCTGGCACGATCAAGTTTTCTCTCTTGAAACAATATGGGATTTTTATGCTTGTCAAATAAACACTGTAACCCTGGAAGTAATAAATACGCTTCCTTGTGGATCAGCCCGGTAACAAATATCTTATGTTCATATTTTTTAGAATGGTTGATATTTACCTGAAAACAGCTTCTGTATCAGGAAATTTATAGTTCTTTATCGCAATTTTCTGTATATCCAGGTCAACAACAGTAAATAATTTTTGTGTATCTAAATATGTGTCTTCCCGGTAATGTTCATGGAGTGCATTCAGCCTTTGAAAAACCATGGTTACATCTCCTCTGCTCCCGCAGTTAAAAAACTGTGGAGACCTGATTCCCCGGCTCTCTGTAGATTGTTATTTACAGTATCTGTTTCTACAAAGCAATTAAAATCAAGATTGTTGTATTTTACCGGGTGTATGATAAAATCAACATAAAACTCCCTGTCATCATGAAGTATTTCAAACTCGGCAAGACTGACTTTAGATGTAATGTTTTTTGCATAAGAACTTAAAAAACCTTTCAGGTATCTCTGCATGGATGGATGAAATTCGGGAGAAAAATACAACTCAACATTTTTAAGCACTCTGAAATCTGAAATTCTAATTTTTTTCAGAACATTTATCAGCTCAATCTGTTGTTTGCATGTTATCTGCGCCGTGCTTCATGCTCGACACCTGTCTTTTCAACCAGACATCATTATTTATCAAAGTAGCCCGGCAAGAAACCTGTCCGCCGAGACCACCCGAACCCCATCCCTGAAAATATCTACTCCCGATTTCTTTACCACTTGGTAGAGAAAAGGAATTTCAAGTCTGGTCTGAAAATATTTCAACTGCGGTGAAACCTTGATATTATTCAGTTTTACCTCCACTGCAAACCAGGGTTTCCCATCTACTGTGACCAAAAAATCCACTTCTTTTTTCTCAATACTGCGCAAATAGTACAACCGACATTTGTACCCTTCATAGTCCACCAGAAAATGGACAAGTTTTAAAAGATGGGAAGCCAGCAGGTTTTCAAACCTGGCTCCTTCCTCCTCAACCTCTGACCAGTCCCAAAGATACAGTTTTGCCTCTTTTTTCAGCGACCTGTACTCTTTACTGTGATATGGATACACCCTGAAACAGTAATAGAAAGTCTCCAGGATATTCAGCCAGTTGGTTACGGCTCGGTGGCTGACCTCCAGGTCTTCACGCAAGGAGTTCACCGACAACAGGGAACCGGCTCGCTCCGGCAGCATATCACCCAGTAACTGCATACTGGACATATCTCTGATGTTATTCACTTCCCTGATATCTTCCCGAAAAAGACGGTTATGTTTTTCATTATGCCAGCGCCGTTTAGTACGCATATCCTGTGCCAGTAACGGCTCAGGAAATCCGCCAAATTGGTCAAGTGCGGACAGTTTTTCTTTTTCTTCTGCTCCGGACGAGGGAATTTCAATTTCTTTCATAACCAGGGGTATTGATCCCGTGCCGATTAATTCCGCCAGACTGAACTGATGCAATCGATAGTAATGGTATCTTCCCTGGAGCGAATCACCACCTTTACGGAACACATCCAGACGTGTGCTGCCGGTTACCAGAAAGCGGTACCTTGCATGCAGGGTATCATACTCTCCTTTTATATAGGATTTCCATTGCCTGTATTTATGCAGTTCATCAATAATCAGGAGATCAGCATCACCCGGCCACTCTGATTGAATCAGTTTGCGCCGATCTTCCCGTTTATCCCAGAGGCGGTAGCAGACCTTCTTGAAATGTTGTGCCAGCAGCCCTGTGGCCAGAGTAGTCTTACCTACCTGCCTGGGGCCGCCGACAAACACCATTTTTTTTTCCAAATCTTCCAGGATATATGGAACCAGATATCTTGCCTGTAACATGACTGGATAGTATCACGAAAGGGAGCTAAATCAATTAAATTCTTCTGTAAGCAAAAAAAGTTTATATTTTTTTTGCTTACAGGCAAATAATATTGAATTACCTCTTCTCTTTCTGGCAAACCAGGCAAAAGAAAAATTCTCCTTCACCCTTTACGACTAAACGGGTAAACTGTTCTCATACGTCCATGCAGGCAACACATTTCATGCCTGCAACAGCAGATTTATTATTAACCTGAAAAGGAGAGATCATGAAAGAACTACTCAAGGATATTGTTTACACCGGAGTTGGCGCGGCCTTTCTTACCCGTGATAAACTCGAAGAACTACGGGGCGAACTCATGGACAAGGGAAATCTGAGTAAAGAAGAGGGAAAAGAGGTTATTGACGAATTGCTGAAAAAATCAGATTCAGCCCGGGATCAGCTGGAACTGTGGATAACCCGCCAGGTTGAAGACAGGATCAAACAGCTCAATCTTGCCACCCGTGATGAGGTCGCTGAACTGCGACGCATGGTCGAAGAATTGCAGATTGTGATTAATAAAAACAATGGTGATGATGTAGGTAATGGATAATTAATCGTTAAATCAAAAAAAGAGTCAGAGAAAAAAGATCCTATGAACAAGGTATTACTGGTCAGCATCAAGCAGCTTGGAGCCATCAATAAAACTTACCGTCACCTGAACCGGTACCAGCAGATCCTGCGGGTACTGGTCAAGTACGGTTTTACCGATCTGGTTGACCATCTCCATATTGACCAGTACCTGGAAACAGGTCTGAAGATGATCAACCGCCAGCCCAGGGAACAACTGGAACGCCACTCCCGCCCGGTACGGCTGCGCATGGCCATGGAAGAGCTTGGCCCCACCTTTATCAAGCTCGGCCAGCTACTCTCCACCCGCCCTGATTTTATCCCCTCTGAATATCTTGATGAACTGACCCGGCTGCAGGATAATGTGCCTCCGTTCAGCTTTGATAAATTAGAGCAGATCTTTATGGAAGAATGGGGCAGACCACCAGAAGAAATCTTTGCATATTTTGATAAGGAACCGCTGGCCGCAGCCTCCATCGGGCAGGTGCATCAGGCTCGTTTCGCGGAAGAGGAAGCAAAGGATGATAGCGATGCAAACGGTAAGGGAGAACAGGAAGGTAAAGAAAAAAAGAAAAAGCTGCGTGACGTGGTGGTCAAGGTACAGCGTCCCGGCCTTGAAAAACTGATCGCTGTTGACCTGGAAATCCTCGCCCATTTTGCCCGGCTGATGGAAGAAAACCTGGAAGAGGTGCAGGGTCACCAGCCCACCGCTGTAGTGCATGAGTTTGCGCGCAGCCTCTCCAATGAGATCGACTTTACCATTGAGCTGTCTAGTATCCAGCGCTTTGCCCATCACTTCAAGAACAACAAGTCCATCCACGTTCCAGAGGTATTCCCCGCCTTTTCCACAGAACGAATCCTGGTTATGGAGCGGGTCAGGGGGATAAAATCTTCCGACGTTGAGACTCTGAAACAAAGGGGATACGACCTGCCCCTGGTGGCGGAACGGGGGGCGAACCTGGTCATGGAGCAGATTTTCGTCCACGGGTTTTTCCATGCTGATCCCCATCCAGGCAACATCTTTATCCTGCCGGATAACGTAATCTGCTTTATTGATTTCGGCCAGATGGGGAGGTTACTGCGCAAGGATCGGGAGGATTTCACCGACCTGGTTCTCAGCCTTATCTCCGGGAATGAGAACAAGGTCACGGCTGCGGTTTTAAAGGTGACCATCCAGCAGGGTAACCTGGACAAGGATGCTCTGTCCCTGGATCTGGCAGATTTTTTGGATCGATATCTGTACCTCTCACTGGGCGAACTACAAGCGGACAAGATACTACAGGACTTGATGGATCTGGTCAGCCGTCATAAACTGTCCCTGAAACCAAACCTGTATCTGATGCTCAAGGCACTGAGTACAGTGGAAGGACTTGGTCTGCTGCTCAATCCTGAACTGGAGTTGATCTCACTGGCCCAGCCCTTTATGAAGAAGATAAAGGTTGACCGGATGAAGCCGAAACGACTGGTCGGCGATCTCAGCGAAACCGGCAGGAACTACCTGACCCTGCTCCGTGACCTGCCGGAAGAGACCCGCTCCATCCTGTCCCAGCTCCGGCACGGCAAGATGCGGCTGGAATTTGAGCATCGCGGCCTGCTGCCCCTGCAACATGCCCTGGAACGGATCTCCAACCGCATCTCTTTCGCCATTGTCCTGGCCGCACAGATTATCGGATCCTCCCTGATTGTCCTCTCTGGTATTCCACCCCACTGGCAGGGGATTCCGCTCATTGGCTTGGCCGGTTTTCTGGTAGCCGGGCTTATGGGCTTCTGGTTGTTGATTTCTATTATTCGGCATGGGAATATGTGAAATCCCATCGTGAGTAAATTTGACAACAGAATAAAAATCAACTAATTATATTGCATTATGACCTTAGACCACATCCCGGCAGAAATAAGACAACTGTACGAGATCCATGAGTGGAAACACGCCTGTGCAATCCTGCAAACCGACTTTCCGGCTGAATGGAATGATATCATTGAAGTGTTGACACAATTTAGGCTCTATAAAAGCTGGCTCACTACAGGCGGTGGACAAAAGTCCAAAATCTCAGGCTTCATTGATAATCTTCTTTACCAGAAAGGCTGGGAGGAAAAAGACTTCTCAACCCAGGTTGTGGTCGATGATCACACAATGGAAACTCCAACCCACAAAATCGACTGCTACAAAAACCGTATCGCTCTGGAAATAGAATGGAACAATAAAGATCCATTTTACGACCGTGACCTCAATAACTTTCGATTATTATTTGATTTACGGGCAATCAGTGTTGGCATCATCATTACAAGATGCGATGAACTGCAAGAAATTTTCAAAGAATTGGGTAGAGGATCATCCTTTGGTGCTTCCACCACGCATATGAGCAAATTGCTGCCCAGGATAGAGGGAGGCAGTGGTGCTGGATGCCCTTTACTTGTATTCGGAATTTCTAAAAAATTATACATTGAGGACGAGTAGCATGTTAGATATATTAGCTGCTGATGATTTACTTTCCTTTGCGGGCGAGAACAAATTTTCAACAATTCTTGCCGACCCTCCCTGGCAATTCCAGAATCGTACAGGTAAGATGGCTCCTGAGCATAAAAGATTAGCTCGCTATCCAACCATGAAACTCAATGAGATCTGTGAGCTGCCGGTTGAACAAATTGCCAGTGAAACAGCTCACTTGTATTTATGGGTACCCAATGCCCTTTTGGCTAATGGTCTCCGAGTAATGGAGGAATGGGGTTTTACCTACAAGACAAACCTTATCTGGTACAAAATAAGAAAAGATGGCGGCCCGGATCGCCGTGGTGTAGGTTTCTATTTCCGTAATGTCACCGAAGTAATCCTCTATGGGGTCAGGGGAAAAAACGCCCGTACACTGCAACCAGGTCGCAGTCAGGAGAACATTATTTCCTCCAGAAAGAGGGAACATAGCAGGAAACCTGATGAACAATATGCAATTATTGAATCATGCAGTTGGGGACCGTTTCTTGAATTATTTGCCAGAGGTTCGCGTGAGGGATGGGTTTCATGGGGAAACCAGGCGGAACAGTATGCACCGGACTGGGAAACCTATAAAAATCATTCACAATCTTCAACAGATCCAGTCCAGTTAGCTCTTGCGGAGAAGAAAAAACAAGACTATCAAAGCAAAATACAAATAGATGTGGTGTCATGATTTCTCTTCTTGTCTTTGCTTCAAGTCTTCATGATTGCATCATAAATATTAGCAGGCGGCTTTACAGTTCCCTTTCCTGCAAACTGTCATTACCATAAGATATACAATCCCGGCAGCCAGCCCGGCTCCATGGGTGATGGGAACACTCTCCCAGCTCAAACTGGTAAAGAGGGAGTGATGGCTGACGGTTTCATACATGATTTTTAACAGGGCAACACCTCCCATAATGGGCAGCAACGGATGTTTAGTTTCCCGCCAGAGGGTGACCAGCAGTACTGCCAATACCCCGTTGATCATCCCAGACAGACCACAGTAGAGCAACATATCCGTTTCCACGAACCATATCCAGCCGCTCACTCCCAGGCAGCTTACCAGGATCACCCATAGGATTTCACTGCCGATCCGCTGTTCCAACAAACCTGCAATGAAGTAGATGGGTACCAGGTTCCAGGCCAGGTGAGCGACATCGCAATGGACGAAATGGCCGGTGATGAGCCTCCATATTTCTCCATCCGCAATAGCGGGGCGGCTGTACAGCAGTGCATCTTGAGCCGCACCCGGTATCACGAAGAGCAAGAGTGAGAGCAAGGGTAGCACTGTTGTCCTCCAGGGAACGAGGGTATCTGTTCAACCTTTTTCAATCCTTGCAGTCCGTTTTCTGAACCAGAACAACGGTGCCAGCATCAGCACTGCCAGCAGATCAAAACTACCTGCCCCGCCGCCGGAACAGCCGGAGCTGCGAGTGGTGGGTCGGTTACCGGAAAACATCGGTTGCGCTCTGTCAACTCGCCGACTGGTTGCCTTGCTTGCGGCTCGCTGTTTCTGGGCTGCAAATTCCAGCTCCAAACGATCCCGGTTCCGACGATCAATCCCCAGCTTCTTAAAGACCTCATCCCGCACCACAATCATGGAGGTGTAGTCGGTGACCAGGCCGTACTGCACCCCAAGATCGGTAACTGCCTGTTTGGTATCAGCGTCTTCACCAAAATTATCCATCTTTTGCTTGAGTTCTTCAATGGCAGCAAAACCCCACAGCCGTTCCACCTCCGGGTTGGTGTTAGAGGTCTCGGGAAAGGCAAAGCTGCTCTCATACAATTTATCCTCACCTGAAATCTTACCACTGAGACTGACCGTTGCCGTACCACTGCCCCGGTAATGACCAAAGATCGTCAGCTGCTGCCCCCGATACAGGCTACCGATTTTCGCAGGTACCAGGTTGGAGGTCTTGATCCCCTTAATTTTCAGCTTAACGCCATGCAATGCCTCATGGGTGACCTTGGATTTAGCCAGCAGGATAGAACCGACAATGTCATCGGAGTTGGCAACACTCATCGCAAAGCCATTGGAGGCATCAGTAATAGCGGTCAAGAGGGGACGGTTGGCACTGTTGCCCATGATAAATGTGAAGAGACGGACATCATAGCTGCGAATCAGCTTGATGAACTTTTCCTGTTTGGTTTCACCCACATTGGCGACCCCATCCGTGACCAGAAGGATGGCACTGGTTCGGTCACTGTCCAGCCCCTTGAGTCCGAGCTTGAGTCCATCATAGACATTGGTTCCTTTGGTGGGCGTTATCTGATGCACCTTATTGATATAGGTCTGTACGTTTGCCGCAGTGGCCGGGGTGTAACCTCGGGTAAGCTCAGTAGCAGAATCGTTGAAAAGGATAATGCGAAAACGCTCGTTGGCAGACATCTTCTCTAATGCCTTACTGACCCCTTCTGCCAGTATCTGGTATTTTCCTGCCATGGAGCCGGAAATATCCAGAATAAAGATCCAGTCCCGCCCCTCAATGATGGGCTTGAGATCCATAGCCGGGGTGATGGTGAGCATAAAGGTTCCCATCCGACCCTTTTCCGGTTTATGGGTGACCAGATCCACCGAACCAGGCAGATTATCTGCGTGACGATAATAGACCACAATATCTTGATCCAAGGTGAAAACCGGGCCTGCAAGTGTGTTTACGGCTGTACCACCCGGTTGTTCCAAGGGATGGGCAGGATTAGTCTGAGTAGCTGGGTTAGTTGGATTAGCCGGATTAGCCGGATTAGCCGGATTAGCTGAAGTTGCCGGAGCTATAGATGATTGCGTTATTTGCCGTGCAAGAGCAGCAGGTTGTGGCGAATTGCCAAGATGAACATGATAGCCATCCCCTTTCTGCACGATGGTAGCCGCAGGATGGTTTGGGAGCCTGATTCCATCTACCGGATAGCCAGAACGAAGGCTCAGGTCAAAGCTGAAATCAGTGGTCACTTTTTCATTGGCAGTCCAAAAGGAGAGCTTGGCATCATCCACTCCGCCCTCTGCCAGGGGATAAACGTACCGCCCCATGGAGCTGTCCAGATGGATCGGCTGGATATAGCCCAGTCGGAGACGGGTATCCTGACCGGCCCGCACCGGAGTAACCGAAATTTCAAAGGTCTTGTAACCGTCTTTTTCCGTCAGTCCCGCCTCGTGACCGGCAGCCTTTTCCTCCTCATAGACCTGTCTGGCCTTTTCTTTTTCCAAGACTTCCCCATGGATGGGGGTGTTGTCGATCCAGACGGTAAATTCGCCTACTGCCGCCTTTTCCGGGATCGGAAAGGAATAGATCGCCTCCAGATCATTAGGGTTTGGGTTGTGGAACACCTGCTCTATGGTGGTTATGGCGTATCCGTCTTCAATCACCACCTTGACGTGGTGTTCCTTAATTTCCAGTGCAGGCAGACTGTTATCTGCGGGGGTCAAAAGACCTGCCGCAGAGGATGAGCCGGCTGCAAAGATCATCACCATGCAGGAGATAATCAGGTTGATGGAGATTTGTTTCAGTGTTTTCATTGTGTCCTCCTTGTTAAATTTTTCTTGTTGAACATCGTTCATATACTTTACCGTATAACCTTAATGAACAATGTTCAAGTAAAAAATTCACTTTTTTAAATTTTTTTTTATGGGAAGAAAAATGAAGAATTCCCCAAGACCGGAGAATATGGTAGAGACAACTCCATATCTGCACTCTTTCAATCTAACCAGGCTGTCAATGAGGAACAATCCCATGCAAGCGGAATCCCTGATCATCAGGCCACCCTCTGAATACCGCAGCCTGTTGGTGCGTATCACCCGAGGATGCAACTGGAACCGCTGCCGTTTTTGCGGGATATATCCGGCCATGGGGCAGCCGGATTTTTCCAGCCGATCCTTGGAGGAGATCAAAGAGGACATCAACCTCCTGACCACCCGCCATCCCAAACTGGATACCGCATTTTTTGGTGATGCCGATCCACTGGCTGCTGGTCTGGATATATTTATTGGAGCGGCCCGTCACCTGCGCCGCCAGGCATCAATACAGAAGACAGCAATACAACGCTTGACCTGTTATGCCAGGGCATCCACCCTGTTCAAACTGGGCAAGACGGCGATCTTTATCCTGGCAGAGGCGGGTCTCAACCGGGGGCATCTCGACCTGGAATAGGGTGACCCTGCGATCCTGCAGTTCCAGCGCAAGGGGCCGTCCGTGC
>DAOVTM010000040.1 GCA_030633145.1 Desulfobulbaceae bacterium | reverse complement strand
TTCCCACGCAGCGCGTGGGAACGAGAGTAACCATGCTTGGCTGGAAAGCAACCCATTCTGAGCTGGGCAATATTGTCCGCACAGCCTGGCAATGGCATGTTAAATGTCATGGTTCATTAAAAAAATAAAAACCTTACTTTTCTTTTCGTGCGTTTTTGTTCAACAGGAAGCGCAAAACCAATACCTGAAATAAAGGAGAAACAAATGACTGATCGACGAGATTTTCTGAAAACCACAGCTGTAGCTGCTGCCGCCTCTGCGGTTGCCCTGGGATCTGGTGCCACAGTGTTTGCTGAATCCGCAGCCCAATGTAAGGGCGTGATTTATACAAAAGCTCAGTCTGGAAAATGGGAGGGGAAGGCGGGCAGTCACGCCCCCACAGTAAAGGTTGAAGGCGGCAAGGTCGCAGTATCGACCGGGCATGGTATGTCTGCAAAGCATTTTATTGTCCGTCACACCGTTGTACTGGCTGACGGCACTGTGGTGGGAGCAAAGACCTTTACCGCTGAGGACAAGCCGGAATCAAGTTATGAGCTACCAGCAGATTATAAGGGCAAGGTCTATGCAACCAGTTTCTGTAACCTGCATGACCTGTGGCTGACTGAATTTACAGTTTAAAAATAACCGTAATCCTATGAAGCGTTTTCTGTTCCTGCTTTTGTTTCTGGTTGTTTTCGGAGATTTGAGCTATCGTCTCCTGTTTCGCCCCCAGCAGGACAGGGAGCTTCTCAACGCAACTGGTCAGGAGGCAGTTCGTGTCCTGCACCAGCCTGGCCTGACCGCTGGCGCAAAAGGCTTGCTTGCAGATGCGCAATCAATACGGACAGCATCAGTTGACCTGTTAGCGAACCTGAAAAAAAATACTGTTGCCAGGGTATCAGCACGACGACACCACATTGATTCTCTTGAACTTGTCCCGGCTGAGAGCATGGCAGTGCTGGACTGGCACAACGCAACAGGAACAAGCCAAGCCTTTTTATCGTCCAGATTTGGTCGTTCCCTGAGCAACATCCCCTGGAAGACTATACTGGATCAACTCAACCTTGCCCCGAGCTTTCGAGAACAGCTGGAAGAAAAATCCACTCGTTCCCTGGGGTTGTTTGCCAACCCAATGGTGCAAGAACTGTTTTCCCAAAGGATAGTCTTTGCCCTGCTGCCGGTTCCTGCGGATCGTTTCAAAGAGAATCCACAACAGGCCCTGCTGGAAAATCTTGTCTTTCTGGTACGACTGCCCCAGGATGATGCCCCCTCACCTATCGGTTCCCTGCTGGAACAAATTCTCAAGCTTAAAGAGCAGTACCGCTACCAGGGTCAGGGGATATCTGTGATACCAGCGGTTCCTGGCAAAGATCTGTACCTGAGCCGAGTGGGCAGCCATCTTATTGCTTCCCTGGCTCCTGCACCGCTCCACTCCAGTATTGATCTCTTTCTCAACCATCTGCTCAAGCCGACTGGTTTTCTCCCATCGCCATCATTTACCCGGATAGAGCAACGGGTGCAGGGATCGGATTTCTTCATCCACGCTGATTTGATGTCTATTAAGAAGATGATTTCCGGGAGATGGCAGGGAATGGCGGACAGGCTGAAGACCTCTGGAATGTCTGGTTCTGAACGGATGTTCCTCTTTCACAAAATGGATCAGAAAAACAATACCCGTCGTCTTACCGCTGTTGTCCAGTTTTCTCCAGATCACCTGCCTCCATTTCAGAAAAAGATATACACCAGAACGCCGGTTCGCAATCCCAGCCTCAGCAGGATGCCTGCCCATCTGCTGGTTTTTTTCTGGACGAACTGGCTTGATCTCTCGGCCTGGTGGGATAAAACCCTGGCCAGGGAGAAAGCGAGTGAACTGGAGGTCGCAGAGCGAATCAGCCAGTGGATTGAGGCTCATACCGGTATGGAGATTGAACCCTTTCTGGCTCTGTTTGGGGAAGAGTTTGGACTTAATGTCGCAGAAATAAGCACGGCTGGTTTTTTTCCTGTCCCCCGGATCTGTCTCTGCATCGAGGTTAAGGATCGAGAACGGGTGAGCCGTCTTCTTGACAAGCTGCTGATGGGTCTGCCCTACGAACGGCAAACCATTGCAGGTGTGTCTGTGGTCTCAATCTTGTTGGCCAATGGACTGATGAAACCATCCTTTGCCCTGACCAGTCGTTTTCTTCTGGTTGCTGATGGGCGTGATCAGATTGAGGAAATCATCGAAGTTAAACCGGAGATCGACCTGATGATCAATGATCCGGCCTACCAGGAACTGGGAATGGATCTGTTGCAAGAGGCCAACCTGGTCATGTTTGTCCGTACTAATGAGATCATTGACGGTCTGAAAGAGCTGGCTTCCTGGGTCGGTACCATGGTCGCCATCCAGGATGAGGAGGCAGGAAAGAAGGGTAAGGTTCTCATTGACCAGGCAATCCTGCCCCTGCTTGATGGATTAAAACTCTTTCGCTCTAAAGGGGTTCGCTGTTATACCGGGCCGGGTGAGGTGGTTATTGAGGCAGTGGTTTTGCCGGTGGAAGAAGACAAGATCCACAGTGCCAGCCTTTCAACTGTTGCTGTACAAAAAGATACCCTGTTTTTTCAACGACCGATTATTTTTTATCCATTATCCATTATCCATTAAGCAAAATGTTCCACCTCATCAGCATAAACTGCCGCTATTCTCATTCCTGTGCAGCACAGTTTTATCTCCGCAATGAGCTGGAAACCCATCTGCCCGGTTCTGTTATAAAGCTCAGCCAGTTGACCATTAATGACCCCTATTATGCAACCCTGCTCCGAATTACAAACCAGGAGACCAATGGACTGTTTTTTTCCGTTTATATCTGGAACCATCAATATGTTCGTCGTCTGATTGGTGATATTGTACGTCTGCTGCCGGACGTTCCCGTTATCCTGGGTGGACCCCAGGCACAGTCTCTGTCCGAGCTGCCCAGGCAGTGCAGCGTGGTCATCGGGGAAATTGAGGGGATTGGAATTCAATTTTATCAGGATCTACAGGCGGGTACCTTGCAGGCAGAATATCAGGCAAAGCAGGGCAGGGGATTTCAGTCACCTTACCGAAAAACCGATTTTAGCGGCTCTCTGAAAAATCGTCAGCTCTACTATGAATCCTCCAGGGGGTGTCCGTTCTCCTGTTCCTACTGTCTTTCATCTGCGAGCAGGGGAGTATATCATAAACCTCTGGACGAGGTTGAGGCGGAGTTGACAGAGCTGATTAATGCCAATCCCATGATTATAAAATTCGTTGACCGTACCTTTAACGATGATAAAAAACGGGCTTTGGCAATCTGGAAGTTTCTCATTGAGCAGGAAGTGAACACCAAGTATCATTTTGAGATTGCCCCGGATTATTTTGATGAGGAGATGTTCACCCTCCTGTCCACAGTACCCTGTGACCTGTTCCAGTTTGAGGTCGGTATCCAGAGCTGTAACGAACAGACCCTTGCTGCGGTGCAGCGACGCATGGATGTCACCGTGGCAGGGGAGAATATCAGAAGGCTTGCTGCCCTGGATACCATTCATCTCCATGTTGACCTGATTCTGGGACTTCCCTATGAAACCGGAGCAAGCTTTGCTGATTCCTTTAACCGGGTTTTCAGCTTTAATCCCCATTATATCCAGTTGGGATTGCTCAAGGTGCTGCCCGATACCGCAATGTCGCAGCAAACCGAGGAGTTCGGCCTGATCTATTGCAAGGAACCGCCCTACGAGGTGTTGGCGACCCGCTGGATGGATCATGGGGAGCTGAGTGATCTCTATGAGTTCTGCGAATGCGTGGAGGCCTTTTATAATAACCGTTTTTTTCAATCCCTGTGGCAATATTTGCGGGATCGGGGCGAGGCAGTGTTTCCCTTTTTTTACAGCCTGCTCGGCTGCTGCCGTGAGCATGATTTTTTTCAACTGGCCCGAACCCATAAACTGATGAACCGTATTCTCTTTGGGCTGGTGCAGACTCGAAAAGACAACCACCTGCTGCTGGAGTTGCTGCGCTTTGACTGGCTGCGCTGCGGCCATCGTACACTGCCTGAGTATATGAACAAAGAATATATGAACAAAGAATATATGGACAAAGAATATATGGACAAAGAATGTATGGACAAAGAATGTATGGACAAAGAATATATGAAAAAAAAATATATGAATAGGAAGAATACAAAAGAAGGGAACCCGCAGGCAGCCATGCGGAATTATCTTCGTTTGCATCTTCCCCAAAATATGCAGGGGGTGTATGATTACCAGACAAGAGTTGAATTTCTCAAACAGGCTGTTTTTCTTGAACTGTCTTCAGTGGCTGTCCGGCAGTTAGAGTTAGATGAAGGGCTGGACAAAAGGCTGGATGAAGGACAGATAGAACCGGGCAACACCCTGGCCGCATTCCTGCCGGACCAGAGCAGCACTGTTATGAAATTCAACAGGGTTATCCTGCTGCCACAACAATAGCTGCAACAGAGGTGAAATTAAGTGAGTAAACGGGTACTGGTATCTCTTGTGAGTCTGCTGTCGCTGCTACCGCTGCTGCCGACCATGGCTTCAGCAGCCGATACAGCCAATCGTCTTGATCTGACCAACACCTGGGTCGGCTACGCCTCCCTGGTACTCTTTGTCCTTGCCTATGCCTGCGTCATGTGCGAGGAATACACCCACATGCGAAAATCCAAGCCGGTACTGCTGGCTGCCGGTATCATCTGGGCCTTTATCGGCTGGATATATGCCTCGCACGGCTTCACCCATGCAGCTGCGGATGCTGCCCGCGATAATATCCTTGAGTTTGCCGAACTCTTCCTCTTCCTTCTGGTGGCCATGACCTATATCAATGCCATGGAAGAACGGCTTGTTTTTGAAAGACTGCGGGTCAAGCTGGTATCAGCCGGTTTTTCTCTGCGCGGGATCTTTTGGATTACCGGGCTGCTGGCCTTTTTTATCTCACCAGTAGCCGACAACCTGACCACGGCTCTGCTCATGTGCGCCGTGGTTCTGGCCATTGGCCGTGATAAGGTCAAGTTTGTCAGTCTTGCCTGCATCAACATCGTGGTTGCGGCCAATGCCGGAGGAGCCTTCAGCCCCTTTGGTGATATCACCACCCTTATGGTCTGGCAGAAGGGGGTGGTTCACTTCTGGACGTTTTTCCACCTCTTTATCCCGGCAGCAGTCAACTGGCTGGTTCCTGCCTTGATTATGAGCTTTGCGGTTCAGTCTGGTAAACCGACCGTGGGAACAACGGATATCCAGATGAAACGCGGCGCAGTGGTGGTTATGATCCTCTTCCTGATGACCATTGGCACAGCGGTCTGCTTTCATAACTTTCTCCATCTACCGCCCATGATGGGAATGATGACCGGACTCTCCTATTTGAAGCTCTTTGGCTATTATCTGAAAAAAACCCATAAGGGGGGACGCGGTACTCCAGGGTATGACCCGGAAAAGGCGGATGAACGGATCGGTGACACCCAGGCCTTTGATGTATTCAGAAAGGTTGCCCGGGCAGAGTGGGATACCCTGATGTTTTTTTACGGGGTCATCCTCTGCGTGGGCGGGTTGGGCTTTATCGGCTACCTGTCCATGGTTTCCCATGTCATGTATGATCAATGGGGGGCGACCACGGCCAACGTGATGGTCGGCGTTCTTTCCGCCATTGTGGATAATATCCCGGTGATGTTTGCGGTTCTGACCATGCAGCCGGATATGTCACTGGGACAGTGGCTGCTGGTAACACTCACCGCAGGTGTGGGCGGAAGTATGCTCTCAATTGGCTCTGCCGCTGGCGTTGCCCTGATGGGGCAGGCCCGGGGGATCTATACCTTTGCCAATCATTTAAAATGGATGCCAGTGATCGCCCTGGGGTATGGGGCGAGTATTGTAGCGCATTTTCTTCTGAACAGCCGTTTTTTTGATATTATGCTTTAACTTCTTACCTGCGTACCATTGCGACTGATTATTTCTGCAAAACTCGATCAAGACCGTCAACCAGGGTATCGACCTTTACCACTACGTCCTGTAACCTCTCCTCAATAATTTCCCTTCCCTTCCCGGCTTTACAGGCTTCTTCAAGGGCCAATGCTGCCTGCTGGATATCTATCGCTCCGATATTGGCACCATTCCCTTTCAGGGTATGTGCGGTACGGGTTGCGGCCTGGGGATCTTTGTCCTTCAGGGCTGCGAGAAAATTCTGTTCAAAGGTACGCTGATGGTCACAGAACATCTGCAGCATTGTCTGGTACAGTTCCAGATCGTCCACGCATATCTTCAGCCCTTCTGTTGCGTCCAGCCCGTCAATTTTTATCAGCTCTTCCAGTTCTTTCAGCTCTTCCAGCTCATCCTGTTCGTTCAATGAATTGCTCAAGGTGCTTCCTCTGCTTGTTTTGAGATTTGCCTTCTCTATCCACTTTACCATGGCAGCAAGAATCTGCTGCTCGTTAAATGGCTTGCCAATATGGTCATTCATACCCGCATCCCTGCTCATGGCCTGATCCCTTTCCATGACATTGGCAGACAGGGCGATAATGGGCAGCTCTTCATACCCGCCCATGGAACGGATTGCCCGGCATGCCGTGTATCCGTCCATAACCGGCATCTGGATATCCATCAGAATGCAGGCAAAGTCTTCTGTCTGTACCATTGCAACCGCTTCCTGACCATTAACGGCCTGGCTGACCTTTATCTTATTGCGGGTCAGGAGAATCGTTGCCAGTTCCCGGTTAAACGTATTGTCTTCAACCAGCAGAACCTTTGCCCCGTGCAGAAGGGAAGAATCAACCTTCTCTTCTCCCTGTTCCTGTTCGACACTCTCCCGGTCACCCGGCGCAAAAGTGAGGGAAAAATAGAAACGGGTTCCGTGGTTCAGTTTACTTTCCAGCTGGATAGTACCACCCATCGCAGCAATCAGGCTCTTGCAGATGGCAAGTCCAAGACCGGTTCCACCGAAAAGACGCGTGGTGGAGACATCTGCCTGGCTGAATGGCTGAAAGAGGTTTTTCTGCTGTTCAGTGCTTATTCCAATCCCGCTGTCTGAAACACTGAACATCAGGGTAATGTCTTCATCGTCACTGTCGATTTTGTCTTTTTCAATTTTTTCAATTTCAATCTTTTCGATTTCAATGTGAACGCCACCCTGATCAGTAAATTTTATGCTGTTGTTGGAGAGGTTCACAAGAATTTGTTGTAGTCTGAGCGGATCCCCTTGCAGAAAATTCGGTACATCAGGAGCCGTAGTAATTTCAAAGAGTAAATCTTTTTCCTCTGCCTTAAAGATCATCAGGCTGTTGATGCTTTTCAGCATGGCCTGGAGGCTGAAATCTATGCTTTCAATATCCAACCGGCCAGCCTCAATTTTGGAAAAATCAAGAATATCATTGATAATGCCAAGGAGCGATTCCGCTGATATTGTTACCTTGCTGACATAGTCCCGCTGTTTGCCGGTGAGGTCGGTTTCCAGAACCAGGCGGGACATGCCGATAATGGCATTCATGGGGGTGCGTATCTCATGGCTCATATTGGCCAGAAACATGGACTTTGCACTGCTGGCATGGACTGCCTTGTCCCTGGCATTTTTCAACTGTTCTTCAATGATCTTATAGGCCCTGACATCAGACACCATCCCGATGGCACCGGATTTGATCTGATTCTCATCATACAGGGGTATCACGTCAACCATGCAGGGGGCAACCCCCCCGCGTGCGGTCAGGAACTCGACCTCATATACGCCGGACTCGCCCCGTTGTCTCTTCTCTACTTGCTCTCTAAGGATTGCCCTGTTGGCATCATCAACAAATTCCAGTATCAAATGGCCGACAATATCCTCCTCTGTCCGTTCCAGCAGTGCAGCCATACGGGCGTTGATACGAACGATAATCTGATCGTTATCGACCTGCAATAATCCCTGATTACTTGTGGTTAAGATGGCATCCATCAGATCGCTGGCCTGTTGCAGTTCTCGGGTACGCTCCGTTATCCGCATTTGCAGATTCTCTTGATAGGACTTGTTTTGTTCTGATGCTTTCTGGAGGGCGGCAGCCATTGTATTAAAGGTCTCAGCCAGTCTGCTGGTTTCGTTCTGGCGACAGGGGGACAGGGATACATCGAATTTCCCCCTGGCAATCTCTTCGGCTCTGAGGGACATCTCCTTGAGAGGACGAATAAACGATCTGGACAGGAGCAGAGTGATACAACAGCCGAGGAGGATGACAATACTGCCCAGCAGTACCCCCTCGCTGATAATGTTGGCCTTCTTTTTCTCAAACTCCGCAAGGGAGCTGCCAAGAGAAAGCAGCCACTTCTCTTCACCAATGAGAATGGGCGTAGTCATAACAAGCGTACTGCTGTCAATGAACGATTCCTTCTCTTGTTCAAAATCAATATCCGATATATCGGCTGCAATGAGAAAATCCTCCCTGATCTCCGTTCCCCTGCCGAGATAGACTTCCCGTTGCGGATTGATAATAACCAGCCACAGGATATCTGTATGGTTGATTTCGCTTTCGATCATATTCTTCACAAAAGAAAAATTCAGGGTGTAAAAGGAGTTGTGTACGGCTGAGGAGACCTGTTGGAGCAGCACCCTGTTAAATTTGAGCAGGTGATCATGTTCAAGCGCAGTCAGGTGTCGGATATAGGTGAAGGAAAGGGTGGCGATGGAGAGAAATATGATCAGAACCACGGGAACGGTAATCTGAAAATAAAAAGAAGAGAACCGTTTTTTGAGGGAGGATATAAACGGCATACTTAGACCAGGGTGTTTTCTCCGGGTTGAACAGGTAGTACCTGGATTTCGGGCAGGTGCTGCTCCATCCTCTCGATAAATCGCCGGGGATTTGGTTCCAGAACCGGGAAGGTCGCATAGTGTTCAGGGATGACCACAGAGGGGCGAATCAAGGAACAGGCATGAGTCGCTTCTTGCGGACCCATGGTAAAAACGCTGCCAATAGGCAAGATAGCAAGATCCGGCTGATAAAAATCATGGATCACCAGTTTCATGTCCGCCATCAATCCCGTATCACCGGAGTGGTAGATCCTGTAGCCGTTTTCAAATTCCATTACATAACCAACCGCATCACCCATGTACCTGTTCTGCCCCTTAAAATCGGTGAGCTGGGCACCGGCGGAGTGTGCTGCGTTGACCATGGAGAGTTGTATTCCGTGATAGTCATAGGTGCCGCTGACATTGGAAAGCTGAAAGGTCATGGTTTTTGCCATGGGAATTTCCTGTTTTATAAAGATAGACAGTTCCCATGGAGCAATGATATCCGGGTTATACTTTTTCACCAATGCCTTGACATCGGGCAGCATGAAATGATCCACATGGCCGTGCGTAAAGAGGATCAGGTCAACCTTGTCAAAGCCGCTGAATGTTCGGTATGCGGCAGGAAGTTTCGGGTTGGTACTGATCCAGGGGTCAAGGAGTATTACCTTGCCTTTTGTGGAAACAAATTTAAAGCAACCATGCCCGAGCCATTCAAGCTCTATCTGTTTTGGACCTTTAAAAGGTGCTTTAACTGATGCTGGCTGTTTTGCGGCATTGACAATTCCTGGTAATCCTAACGCAGCCATGCTTACGCAGAAAGAGGAGAGAAATTCTTTTCGTGTTAAGGTCATTTTGTTTGTTGAAAAAGGGTGTAGGTAAGCGCAGGCTCCGACTCGTTTTAGCTTATTATAAAGGATGGTTATTTATTACTTGAAAAATAGTTGCAGTGCAAGGTGTTTTTCCGGCTCACTTCTTCATAAAATTACTGCGGTTTAGATAGCACCCTGCCCAGGGTTTCCGCAATCCTTTCCATGGCAAAGGGTTTAGGAATACGCCCCTTGAAACCGTACTCTTTAAAGTTTGACATGACCGGGTCAGTGCTATACCCACTGGAGACAAAGGCCGTAACCTGGGGGTCAATTATCAGCAGTTCTTCCATGGTCTGTTTGCCGCCCATGCCGCAGTCAACAGAGAGATCCAGAATAACGGCGGAAAAGGGCTTGCCCTCATCCATGGCTCGGCGATAGAGGGCAATGGCCTCTTCACCATTTTTTGAGCAAAAAACAGTATAGTCCAGTTTTCCCAGCATTTTTGAGACAACTTCCAGCAGGGCAGTATCATCATCCATGAGAAGGATACTGTTGCCGCTCTGAAGATCCGCCTCTTTACTGACCGCTGCCCCATCCCCTTGCCCCCGCTCTTTCACTAGTACAGGGAAAAAGAGGGAGATCGTGGTGCCGCTGTCACGGCTTGACTGCACTTCAAGAGTACCGCTATGCTTGTGGATAATGGAGTGAACAATGGACAGCCCCAGGCCGCTTCCCTTGTCTGCCCCTCTTTTCCTGGTGGTAAAATAGGGGTCAAAGACACGCTCCAGATGCTGCCTTTTAATCCCCTTGCCTGTATCTCGAATATTGATGCGAACATAACTGCCCGGAGCCGGTGCAAGCCTGTCATCTGATATATGGTGGTTGCGGCAGTCAACAGTGACCGTTCCCTGACCATCCATTGCCTGGACAGCGTTGTTAAGTATATTCTTCAGAGCAAGGCGCATCTGTTCCTGGTCGATCCGTATCGGCTGGACATCAGCGGCAACAGAACAGGAACACTGCACAGCGTCACTGCTGATATCAACAAGAATGGAGCGGATAAGCGGACAGAGCCAATCTTCCGGCAGCACGCTTTCGGTGATGGGAGCACCGCCATCGGAAAAGGTCAGCAGCTGATTGGTGAGTTTGCCAGCCCGTTTCACCGCAATAACAGCCTCTCCCAGCAGTTGTTCCACTTCGGAATTATCCCGAATCATTATTCTTGCCAGGTCGATATTGCCCATGATACCGGCAAGCAGGTTGTTAAAATCGTGGGCAATGCCTCCGGCAAGAATTCCAATGGATTCCAGCTTCTTGACCTTGGCCTGTTCTAATTCAATTTCTATCCGCTGGGATATATCCTGAAAAAGTACCACACTGCCGCGTTGGCCATGCTCCATGCGCAGCGGGGTTCCTCTCACATCCACCGATATGAGGTTGCCGTCTTTGCGCAGAAAAACATCTTCTCTGTTTTCAAAATACCGACCAGCCATGTTTGCCTGCAACTGTTTACATTCAGGATAGGTTCGTGCCTTGTCATCTCCCTGGTGTCGATGGAACAGTTCATGGGCATCCTTGCCCAACAGTGTTTTTTGCGGATACCCGAGGATTTCCTCCATGGCATGGTTGGTAAAGGTGATCCTCCCCTCTGCGTCAGTAACATAGAGGGCATCACCCATATATTGAGTGATGGCACGCAGACGCGACTCATTGGCACGCAGCTGTCTGTTTGCCTTTAGCTGCCTGTGGACAAGGAATCCCATAACAATGAATAAGCAGGCAAGCAGAGAAATGATATATTTGAACGCAATCCACATATTATCAACCTCATCCTCTTCCTCATACGACAGAATGTAGGCGACCTGCTGCCCGGCAATATTACTAATTGCCAACCCGGTGATCAAATAATGGGAACCCTGATTCTGCACCGCAGTTATAAAATCAACCTCTTGCTGCATCTTTTTCTGAATCTCTTTGTTTTCAGCCAGTAATGGATTGAGCAGACGGGCCATGGGCGGGAAGGGATCGTCTGTATCAAGGCCAAGGATACGCAGGTCTTCGACAATATATCCAGGGAAGATTTCCGAGTCCACATAGATCCTTTTCTCGGATGGAAACGCCTTGGCAAAGACAATATCCTTCTCCTGGATAAAGAGAAACTGATGTTTGGGAGAGGCATCACGCATGGATTTTGCGATTGCCTTGAATGAGACCGACACCTCCACGCTGCCAATGTGTCTGTTTTCAAAGGAGAGGGGAAAGACATTGCGGAAACCGCAAAAAATCCTTCCGTTTTCAAAGCCGAAGACAGGCAGATGATATGCGTTTGTCTGGCGGATAGATGTTCTAATGCTGGTCAGATCGTCCCCATATTTTTCCAAGCGATGAAAACGGAGAAAACTGGTATTATCGGGAAATTGGAAATGGAGTTGGCGCAGCCCCCGTGTGACCAGACGGGTATAGGCTGGATCGAGCAGTCGGAACAGCCGCCCTCGGAATACGGCTTGTTTGTCGGATGTCGCAGTATAGCTCTTGTCTATCAGTTCCAGGATTTCCGGTTTATTGATCACCTCTTCATAGACGGTCTGGGCATAGGTTCGATACAGGTGGATAGTGGTGCTGTACGTTGATCTGAGTACCTTGGAGTGACGGGCAAATACCTCCTGTTCCCGCACCTTCCAGGTCTGAAAGATAATCAGGCAGAGAACAAGATAGAGTGTAACAAGAAAAAATATCAAGTAGCGCATTTTTTTAAATGACCATTTTTTAAAAATTACCTTTTTCTGGAATAGTTATAGAACGTGACTGTTTTCGGATGATATCGTAATCACTGTCCCTGGCCTCTGTGGTGCCGAAACGGATATTCGTACCCCAGCCCATGGTCAATGCACGGTGTCCCGCATCTGTCAGGGGCTGCAGATCCAGCAGGGTTGTTCGAATCCTGTCTATGGTAGCATTCGTCATGGTCTTCTTGTTTGCAACCAGTACAAACCCCGGCAGGCTGGCACTTTCCGAGAGCGTTATTAAGCCGAGGTGGGAATATTTTTTTGCGATGGATGTCTTAACTCCGCCAGCGTCATATTCGCCTCGAATGACTCCGAGAGCAACTGTTTGATGACTCCCGGTGTAGCGAAACCTGGTGTCCTGGATGTTGATACCGGCTTGTTCGAGCAGGGAGTGAACAGTTAGATAGCCGCAGGTGGAATGGGGCTGGGTCAGCCCTATTTTCTTCCCCTTGAGTTGAGCGATACTTGTCAAATCTGATTCTATACCGGTGATTAGAGAACAGGTATAGGTGTCCTTTCCATTCTGATCAAGGAATCGAACTATTGGTTCTGCCTGTGGATATGCAGCGCGTAAGTGAATGTATGGCAGCGGTCCGAGGAAGACGAGATCGATTTTTCCCTGTTTGAAGTTTTCCAGGATGTCTGCATAGTTATCAAAATATGAGACCTTGAACTGTGAGGCCGCAGGTTTTTCGAGATAGTGAAACAGAGGCATTACCTGGCGCAGCACCTTGGCCTTCTGCTCCATGGGCAGTGGGGAAAAAATAATATCACGGCCAACAGCCGGGGATGCAGACAGACAGAGCAGGAGGAGGAGGGTCATAGGACGTATTTGCATTGGAGTCGCCTTTTTTAAGTCACTTTTTATACTGTATTTCAGTTATGCTATCAGTTAAGTAGGTGAACATAATAAATCTAACATTTTATAGGAGGACAGCATTTCTCCGTTTCCTCGTTCCCATGCTCCAGGTAAGCGAGCCTGCGAGACTCCGTCTGTGGGAACGGAAACTGACGCTCCAGGTAAGCGAGCTTGCGAGACTCCGTCTGTCTCGCATCGACCGCTGGAGCGGTCATTCAAAGTTACCACGCAGGAGGGTAAAATGCCCCTCCAGACCTTCAGCACTGAGCTTGCTGACCTCGCGGTGTTGACCATATATTTTATGGGGCAGGATCAGGGTAACTTCCATCATGGTTTTTCTACCTCATCAGTCGAACCGATCATCTATAGTTTACTATGCCCCCAATTAATGTCCCGGGAATCTTTGGTTACTCAGTTGCTGTCTCCAGAATTTCCCCTGCTCCGCCCCTCTTAGAATGACCTTCTTCGACACTATATTAAGGTGTTATCTTCCCGGTGTGATTGTCAAAAAAACAAGAAAAGCTAAATTCCGTATGCGTTATCGTGTGGGCCAAGAAGAATGAACTTGATGGTTTGATCATCTGTTTTTTTACAGTCTGCGCAATCAACAACGACATTATCCTCTTTCTTCCTACATATCGCACAGTATAGATAAATGATAATGAAATTTCGTTTCACGGGACAGGAGTAGAATCCCTGCCAGTTACCTCTTAATGGTTCTCCAATTGCGATTGGATTTTGCACAACCATGTTTACTTTGTTTTGAACGGCTTTTTTAATGGATGCATGTTTTTTCAGAGCCTTGAGAAAGGCTTCTTCAAATTGTATCTCCATCAGCTTCCAAATACGTCATCGTATGAATGAAATTTTGCAGTGCCGTCCCGCAGCTTTTCCTGTGCTTGCTCCATTGCCTCCTGGAATGCGGGATGCGAAAGAATGCGCTCAGTATCCTGTCCTTCGACCTTCCGCTTTAAGGTGAGAAGATACTGCGTCATCATGTCGGCAACGGAAGTCCGATTCTCCTTTGCAAAAAATTTTGCAAAGTCAGCGAGATCCTGATCCATGCTTATATTTATTCGAGTCTTGGGCATAATAATCCTCTTTTGAATTTGTTCCTATACTTGATGTACCAGCTACGCAAAATCTAACATTAAAGTATTTATCTCGTTGTCGTCCATGCATACGAGAAGAATGCTCTCATATCTGATTCCCTTGAATTTAGTTGGTATCCATTTTGGTGCCATTGTTCACCTCAATAAGTTTGTACCAACACTGTACCAACTTATTAAAGTACAGTGTGTGAATGCTTGTGACTGTTTATGAAGGAACAGTAGCACTTAACTATCTGTACATCAATGGTATATACTTGATTTGAGATATTAGGTGAAGTATGGTGATAGTTGCAAGAAGCGTTCTCTGACTCCGCTTATCGGGGTTCGAATCCCTGTCTCCCAGCCAAGTAATAACAAGAGGTTATGGATAGATTTCCTGAATTTCCTTAAATAGTGTAGCCAAAACTGTAGCCCCAAAACTGTAGCCCCAAAATTGTAGCCAATGGGAAAGGCGTTGTGGATCATCTACAACGCCTTTTTTGTTTTCCGTGTCAAGTTT
>DAOVTM010000200.1 GCA_030633145.1 Desulfobulbaceae bacterium | reverse complement strand
CTGAATAAAACATACCCTTAAAACATTCAAAACGCAAGTGGGATACAATCGGAAGTAGTTTTCTACAAAAAAAATTAAGCCGCAGATTACGCAGATTACGCAGATGACGCAGATTAAAAAAGAGTCATAATCTGCGAAAATCTGCGTCATCTGCGGATAATCATCACGAAAAGGAAAGTAACACCTCAGAGAGCGCATCAATAAGTAAATCAATCTCCTCTGTACTGACAATAAGGGGCGGAATAAAGCGCAGCACCCGCATCCCGGCAAAGTTGATAAGAAAACCCCGCTCAAACAACTGTTGCACAATCTCCTGGCCGTGTTCAATCCCCTGCTCAGTCAAGACCAGGCCAAGGAGCATTCCCCGACCGCGCGCACCGCTGGCCAGGGCGGGAAATCGTGTTGCCGTCTCTTCAAGCCGATTCATGAAATAATCAGACCGTTCCGCCAGGGAGGCAAAAAAACCATCCGCCAGCATAGTGCGCAACACTGCAACACCGGCAGCAGCAGCCACCGGATTACCACCAAAGGTGGAGGCATGAGTACCGGGTACAAAGGCTTTGGCAATTTCCCTGCGGGTGAGCATAGCCCCGATGGGCAACCCATTTCCCAGGGCCTTGGCAAGGGTCATGATATCCGGGGTCACTCCTAGCTGCTGGTAGGCAAAAAGGGAACCGGTTCGCCCTATCCCGGTCTGCACCTCATCAAAGATCAGGAGCAGATCATGTTGGTCGCAGAGGCTGCGTATGGCCTTTAAATACTCCTCCTGCAAAGGTCGCACCCCGCTCTCCCCCTGCAACGGTTCGCAGAGGATGGCGCAGGTGGCTGGGGTAATCAGTTTTTCCAATGCAGCAGGATCACCAAATGGGGCATGGATAAAACCTTCAGGCAGCGGTTCAAACCCCTCATGGAATTTAGGCTGCCCAGTGGCAGCCACTGTTGCCAGGGTACGGCCATGGAAGGAGCCGGACAGGGAGATAATCTCATAACGTCCAGAGCCAGAGGTAATTCGAGCCAGCTTGATGGCCGCCTCATTGGCCTCAGCCCCGGAATTGGCCATGAAGACCCGGTCAGCAAAGCTATTTTCAATCAGCAGCTCAGCCAGTTCCGTCTGCGGTTCAGTATAAAAAAGGTTGGAGACGTGCATCAGCTTCCCGGCCTGCGCACAGATGGCCTCGGTTACTGCCGGATGGCAATGCCCAAGAGAGCAGACCGCTATCCCAGCCAGAAAATCAAGATACTCCTTGCCGTCCGCATCCCAGAGCCTGCATCCCTCTCCCTTGACCATGGCTGCCGGAAACCGGCTGTACGTTCCCACAAACACGGAATCCCCCTTTTCTTTCCACTCTGCATTATTCATTATCTTGCTCCTTCCAGTTCTTCAGTGATCTCTGTACCAACACCCTCTTTGGTAAAGATCTCCAGCAAAACAGCGTGTTCCTGTCTGCCGTCAATAATATGAGCCTTGCTTACCCCGCCATTGATGGCCTCGGCGCAACAGCGCAGCTTGGGGATCATACCCCCGGCAATGATCCCGTCATCAATCATTCCTTCAATAGTATCTTTCTGGATAGAGGTAAGCAGGTTGCCATCACCGTCCAGCACCCCCTCCACATCGGTGAGCAGGATCAGCTTAACCGCATCCAGTTCAGCGGCAATGGAACCGGCCACCAGGTCGGCATTGATATTATATGCCTGCCCATCCTCGCCAACACCCACCGGTGCAATGACCGGAATAAAATCCTGAGCATCCAGGGTGTTGAGGATATCCGGATTGATCCCGGTGACCTCACCCACCCTCCCCAGGTCGATAAGCTCGGGCGGGGCATTTTCCACATCCGGTTTGGAGAGGATCTTCATCTTCCTGGCCTGAACCAGATCACCGTCCCGGCCTGATAAGCCCACCGCCTTACCGCCGCAGTGGTTTATCAGGCCGACGATCTCCTTATTGACCTTGCCCACCAGCACCATCTCAACCACATCCATGGTTTCGCCATCCGTGACTCGCATTCCCTGGATATAGTTGGAGGTGATCTGCATTTTCTCAAGGAATTTATTGATCTGGGGTCCGCCGCCATGCACAATAACCGGATTAAGACCGATATATTTGAGAAGAATCACATTGAGGGCAAAGGTTTTTTTCAACTCCTCGTCCACCATGGCGTGACCGCCATACTTAATGACTACTGTTTTAT
Organism: Desulfobulbaceae bacterium; assembly: GCA_030633145.1. Classification (GTDB taxonomy): domain Bacteria; phylum Desulfobacterota; class Desulfobulbia; order Desulfobulbales; family Desulfobulbaceae; genus DAOVTM01. Next base: position 5,165 of record DAOVTM010000200.1, on the reverse strand, counting down.
TGTTAAATTTACGAATATAGGGAAGGGCATCAATCAGTACCCTGGCCTTGGAAAGCGCATCTTGCATGGTCTGCTCCATTGAGTTTCTGTTATTTTGAGAGAATACTAAAACATACCAGCCCCAGCTTTGTCACGCAAACAATTCCTGCATCAAAAACAAGCTGACATCGAGGTTGGAAACGCTTTACATTTACAGGGGAACCCTGTATCTTAATCTGATTTTCCAACATCGTCGAATCGTTTTATCATAATAGAAAAATCAAATGGGGAGAACAATGTCTATTTTTCCATTACCAGTGCAACGCCTTTTTCAGATCATCCTCCTGTCTGCAGTTATCATTGCTGCTGCTGTAACCGGTTTCAGTAAGGAAAGTTCAGAGCCTATTCATATCGAGGCTGACCGGATGATTTCCCAGGAAGAAAAAAACTCGGTAGTCTTTATCGGTAACGTGGATGCCAGCCAGGGTCCGGTCACCATCCGTACAGACGAGATGACGGTTCATTATACCGACAAGGGTGAGGATTCCCCTGCGGGGCAGAGCAGTGAAGTCAAAAAGATGATCTGTATCGGTAATGTGGAAGTCACCCAGGAAGACTGGCTTGGCACAGGTGAGCGGATGGACTATTTTGCCCAGGATCGTAAGGTGATTCTCAGCGGCAAGGCCAAGGCATGGCAGGGTCAAAACATGATTTCCGGCAAGACTATTGTCTATTACCTGGATGAAAAACGTTCCGTTGTCGAACCGGGTGCCGAGTCCAACGGACGGGTCTCAGGAACCTTTGTTCAGCAATCCAGTTCAAGTAAAAAACCAAAGAAGAAATTAACCAATAAAACGGACGAAAAAACCGACACGGAATCCAAAAAGAGTTCTGACAAAGAGTAATGAAAACCGACTCAATCCTGGAGACCAGGAACCTTGTCAAGGAGTACCGCAACCGCCGGGTTGTTGACAGGGTCAACCTGCAGGTGAAAAACGGTTCTATTGTCGGCCTGCTGGGTCCCAATGGTGCTGGCAAGACAACCACCTTTTATTCCATTGTCGGATTTATCCGCCCCACCTCCGGTTCCATCTATCTGGACGACGAGGAGATCAGAACCCTGCCCATCCATAAACGAGCCAAAAAAGGCATCACCTACCTGGCTCAGGAACCTTCTGTTTTCAAAAAACTCACCGTAGAGGAAAACGTCCGCATCGTTCTGGAACCCATGGGCCTGACCCGCAACGAGATCAATAACCGGATTGGAGAGCTGATGGCAGAACTCAAGATCGAATACCTGGCCAACAACAAGGGTCACGCCCTGTCAGGTGGTGAACGGCGACGGGTAGAGATCATGCGGGCTCTGGCCACCAAACCCCGTTTTATCCTCCTTGACGAGCCCTTTGCCGGGGTTGATCCCCTTTCGGTTGCCGACCTCCAGCAGATCATCCGGGGGTTGAAAGCCAAAGGACTGGGAATATTGATCTCAGATCATAATGTACGTGAGACCCTCCAGGTCTGTGATTTTGCCTACATCATGAATGCCGGCCAGATATTGACCAGCGGCGTTGCCAGCGACATCACCGAGAGTGCCCTGGCTCGCAAGATGTATCTTGGCGAAAACTTCAGGATGTAATGGCTCTATGGCTCTAGAACTGAGACAACAGCTCAAGCTGTCGCAAAAACTGGTCATGACACCCCAGTTGCGTCAAGCCATCAAGCTGCTACAGCTCAACCGGCTGGAACTCACCGATGCCCTGCAGGCGGAGATGGAACAGAATCCCCTCCTGGAAGAGATTAATGAGCCGCCAGAAAAGGAAAACCCGGATTCCCTCTCAGCCGGAGAAGTAAAGGAGAAGGTTGAAACTGAAGCCACTGGCCAGGTAGCAGGTGATGATCCGGCAACAGTGGCCGAGGTCAACTGGGAAGACTATGCCAACAACTTTGACTCTGACTTTTCCTTTGCCCGAGAAACCCCGCCAGCAGATGCCCCGACCCAGTTTGACTTTATCTCCGCCGCCACTGGACTAATCTCCTTCATGCAATGGCAGGTCTCCCATATTGATCTCGACGACCTGGACAAGGAGATTGCCCTTTACATTCTCGGCAATATCAGTGGACACGGTTTTTTTGAAGCGGATATTGAAGATATCTGCGACTACGTCCACTGTACAACGGAGGAGGCAAAGGGGATGTTGCGTCTTGTGCAGAGCCTTGATCCACCCGGCATCGCAGCTCGCAATGTCCAGGAATCCCTGCTCCTGCAGCTTGAGCGCAAGGGACTGGAGGATACCCTGGCCTACCGCATCCTGCAGGATTTTATGAAGGAACTGCAGACTCGCAATTACGCCCTCATTGCCCGTCAGACCAAATACACCGCCCGTGAGGTGCAGGCGGCAGTGGATGTCATCTCCGACCTGGTCACCTATCCCGGCAACGAGTACTCCAACGAGCAGATCAACTATGTTATCCCGGATGTGTATCTCTATAAGATAGATGGTGAATTTATTGTCCAGCTCAACAACGACGGGCTGCCCCATTTACAGCTCTCGGAAGAGTACATGAAGATGATCAAGGACAAGAAGAAGCTCGAATCCAAGTCCCGCAGTTATTTGCAGGAACATAAACGCAATGCCCAGTGGATCATCAAATCGTTACAGCAGCGGCAGCAGACCATTTATAAGGTGATGAACAGTCTGCTCAAATTCCAGCATGATTTTTTTGAAAACGGCTCTGCCTTTCTCAAGCCCCTTGTCCTCCACGATGTGGCTAAGGATATTGGAATGCACGAGTCAACCATCAGCCGGGTGACCACCAATAAATATGTCCATACGCCGCAGGGTATTTACGAACTCAAGTACTTTTTCTCCACCGCAGTGGCCACAAAAAGTGGTGAAATTGCCGCAGAGGCCATCAGAACCCGTATTGAACGGATCGTCCGGCAGGAGGATGCTGCCAAACCGTACAGTGACAGCAAGATTGCCGGGTTTCTGCACGATGAGGGGATCAAAATCGCCCGGCGTACCGTAGCCAAATACCGGGAACAGTTGAAAATCCTGCCGGTTAAGCATCGCCGTAAGGCTCGCAGATAAGGAGGGACTCTATGATTTTGCTGGAAAAACAATGCGTGATCCTTGAATTAGAGGCTACAGGCAAGGAAGGAGTGCTGACGGAAATGGCAGAGGCAATAACGACCGCCTGCCCGGCCATTCAGGCGGACACCATAGTAGAGGTTTTGCATGAACGGGAGCAGCACGGCTCAACCGGGGTCGGCAACGGAGTGGCTATCCCACACGGCAGGGTTGAAGGACTGGACAGAACCCTGCTCTGTTTTGGCAGATCAAGCCGGGGGATCGGCTTTGAGGCCGTGGATAACAGGCCGGTTCACCTCTTTGTCCTCCTCCTCTCTTCTGAGGCAAAGGCGGCTGAATACCTGCCCACCCTGTCCAGGATAAGCAGGTTGCTCAAGGACTCGGATATCCGCAACAAACTCATGCAGGCATCCAGTGCTAAAACTATTGTTCAGTTGTTTAACCGACCTGTATAACTAAAAAAATCCACAAAGGAATCCATCAACTACGAATCATCTCCGCAATCTGAAAGGCCATTTCCAGCGACTGCTCGGCATTAAGACGCGGGTCGCAGTTGGTCAAATAATTCTGTCCCAACTGTTCATCGGCCAGTTCCCTGGCACCACCGGTACACTCGGTCACATCAGCACCAGTGAGTTCAAAATGAACCCCGCCCGGCACGGTTCCTTCAGCCCAGTGCAGCTCAAAGAAACAGCGTAACTCTGAGAGGATATCCTCAAAACTTCTGGTCTTATGACCGCCGTCCGTCTTGCGGATATTGGCATGCATGGGATCGCAGCTCCAAAGCACCTTAGCACCTTCCTTTTTTACGGCTCGGATCAGGGGCGGGAGATGTTTTTCAATACCCTTGGCTCCGAAGCGACAGATCAGGGTCATTCTTCCTGCTTCGTTCTTCGGATTCAAACGTTCGAGAATGGAGAGAATATCGTCTATATCGTGGTTAGGGCCAACCTTCATGCCCAACGGGTTGAGTACTCCACGCAGGAACTCGATATGAGCTCCGTCAATCTGACGGGTACGATCCCCTATCCACAGCATGTGGCCGGAACAGTCATACCAGCCGCCATCCAGGGAATCCTCACGGGTCAGAGCCTCTTCATAGCCGAGGAACAGAGCCTCGTGGGAAGTGAAAAACTGTACCTGCTTGAGCTGAGGGCTGTCAACATCAATACCAATGGTCTCCATGAAACTGAGAGCCTGACTGATCTGCCGAGCCTGTCGCTCATAAGAACGCCCCATGGGCGACTGCTTGACAAATTCCTGGTTCCATGCCTGAACCCTTCTCAAGGAACCGAAGCCGCCCCTGGTAAAGGCACGCAGCAGGTTGAGGGTGGCCGCCGACATATTATATCCTGTCAGGAGCCTCTGCGGATCCGGGATGCGGGCCGCCAGTACTGGCTCGGCAGAGTTTGCCATATCACCACGATAACTGGGCAGCTCCTCTCCGTTGACCATCTCGGTATCACTGGAACGGGGCTTGGCATACTGACCTGCGATCCTGCCCACCTTGACCACCGGTTTGCCGCCTGCATAAGTCAGGGTAACTGCCATTTGCAACAAGACCTTGAGGGTATCTCTGATATTGGGCGCAGTACAGCGGGAAAACTCTTCCGAACAGTCACCACCCTGGAGGAGAAATGCCTCCCCTTCCACGGCCTTGGCCAAGGATGCCTTGAGATCGCGGATCTCGCCGGCAAATACCAGGGGCGGCAGGGTAGTTATCTGTGCCAAAACTTCATTCAGTTTGGTCTCGTCCGGCCAGTTGGGCTGCTGCAGGGCGGTACAGTTCTTCCAGGATGATTTGTTCCAGCTATTTTTAGTTCCAGTCATAATATTTCCAACTCTTAATTTTTAAAGTAAAGACTCAACACATTTTGATTATTCTTTGAGAGTCACATAAGTTCAACGTAGCAGTGTACCATAAATGAGTAATTCTATCAAAATGAATATTATCTGATCTGGGACTATACACCCCTTACTCTCCCGCCGCTTTTAAAGCTGCTAAAAGCTATTTCAGACATCGTAAATATGTGTCTGATTCGTGTTGGATTTTGGACAATTTTCCCAAAATAACACAGTGGGTTTTGAGTCTTG
>DAOVTM010000303.1 GCA_030633145.1 Desulfobulbaceae bacterium | reverse complement strand
GGCCCTGCTGGTGAAAACGGTGCTGCCATGGCCAATATCAACGTCGATACCTACCGTCATTTTGGTCGCCTGGGCGGCGGGGCAGTACTGGGTGCCAAAAACTGCAAGGCGGTTATCATCCACGGGGATGCTGTGTTTCCCCAGCCAGACAACAAAGAATACGGCAAGCTCTTTGCCAAGGTGTATCAGCAGGTTACCGCCACTGATATGATGAAAAAATATCATAACCTGGGTACCCCTGCCAACTTGCAGGGTCTTAATGATATTGAGTCCCTGCCCTGGCGGAATCTACAGGCCACCAGCGACCCTGCCATTAAGCAGATAAACGGTGAGCGATTTGCAGAGGATACCCTGCTCCGCAACTCAGCCTGTTCAGGCTGCCCGGTGGGCTGTATCCATATAGGCTGCGTCCGTGAGATGTTTGATGCCAATCATCGCTACACCTTTAAACAGGTTGCCTATGATTACGAGATGATCTTTTCCCTGGGTACCATGCTGGGGGTGACAGAACCTCGTGGCGTGTTAAACATCCTTGATTGTATGGAAAAGGCAGGGCTGGATGCCATGTCAGGGGGAGTGGCTCTTGCCTGGGCTACAGAGGCCGTTGAAAAAGGGTTAATTTCTGAAAAAGAGACAAAGGTCAAACTCTCCTTTGGCAACGCAGAAAACTATCAGCAGGCAACCAAGATGCTGGGCAATGGGGTGAATAGTTTTTACAGGCTGCTCGGTCAGGGAACACTCAAGGCCGCTGCTGAATATGGCGGCGCAGACTTTGCCTGCGTCCTTGGTCAGGAGATGGCAGGATACGCCACAGGTGAGGTCTTTTTTACTGCCCAGTCTCTGGGATTCAGGCATTCTCATCTTGACAGCGGCGGATACGCCTACGACCAGAAACACTCGGATCAGGATATCAGCGGAGTGGTTGATTTCCTGATTAACGATGAAGCGGAGCGGGCCTTTATGACCTCCATGGTTGCCTGCCTCTTTGCCAGAGGGGTCTATAAAGATGACCTGCTGGCTGATTGCCTGAATGTTGTTGGCTACCCGGAACTGGCTGGCAATATAGAACCTATTGGCCAACATATCCAGAAACTCCGCTGGCAGAGCAGGATTGGAACCGGCTTTACCCCGGAAGGTATCACCATCCCAAAACGGTTCTTTAAAATCAAGACCTGGAAGGGTTCCATTGACCCAACATACCTGGATGCCTTAAAAAGCGAATACGGCAAGGCCATTATGGGTCTGGCAGGAGCGTAAAGATGAATCCATCAATGAATTTTCATTCTTTTAAAGATCGTGATACACTCTGTGTTGAGCTGGAAAAGACTCTAACCAGTCTGCTCAGTGAGGGCATCAACAGCAGGGGACGAGCCAGCCTGGCAGTATCTGGCGGTTCAACCCCGGTGCAGCTCTTCAAGAGCCTGTCTTCCATTGACATTGACTGGCAACAGGTTGATATCTGCCTGGTTGATGAACGCTGGGTTGAGCCGTCAGACCCAGATTCCAATGAAAATTTGGTGCGAACCCATCTTTTGCAGAACAAGGCGGCTGCAGCGCAATTCATCGGCATGAAGAATTCTGCAACAACAGCAGGTGAAGGAGAAGCGGACTGTGCTGCACATCTGGCAAAATTGCAGCGTCCTTTTGATGTCCTGATCCTTGGCATGGGCAATGACGGGCATACCGCCTCCCTGTTTCCGGGAGCAGTGAAACTGCCCCAGGCAACGGATATGGATTCAGGGAAGATCTGCATGGGAATTGCCCCGGTAACGGCACCCCATGAGCGGATGACCCTGACCCTGCCGGAAATTCTCGCTTCAAGACAGCTTTTTCTTCATATCACAGGACAGGATAAAAAGGAGGTGCTTGAGCAGGCCATGCAACCGGGTGCTGTGGAAGAGATGCCCATCCGCTATGTCCTGCAGCAGGCAGATAAAGAGAGCAAAGAGAATACAAAGAACATAAAGAAGATAAAGAACACAAAAAAAATTAAAATATACTGGGCAAAATAAGGAGAACCATCGTGCATACAACAGTGCAAAAGGTCACTGACCGAATCATCGAGCGGAGTAAACCGCACCGGCAAAAATATCTGCAAAGGGTGGCAGAGGCCAAGGGTGACGGGGTCTTTCGCAATAAACTCCCCTGCTCCAACCTGGCTCATGATCTTGCCGGTTGTGTCGGTACCTGCCGCAGCTCGCTGCTTGATGAGACCATCCCCAATATTGCTATCATTTCAGCCTACAACGATATGGTTTCTGCGCATCAACCCTATGTAAAATATCCTGAAATCATCAAAGAGGCGGTTGCACAGGCTGGCGGCAATGCCCAGTTTGCCGGTGGAGTGCCTGCCATGTGCGATGGTGTTACCCAGGGAGAACCGGGCATGGATATGAGCCTGGTGAGCCGGGACGTGATTGCCATGTCCACGGTCATCGGCCTTTCCCATAACGTCTTTGACGGTGCCATCCTGCTTGGGGTCTGTGATAAAATCCTGCCCGGCCTGCTGATGGGTGGTTTGCAGTTCGGGCATCTTCCCATGATCCTGATTCCCGCAGGACCCATGACCTCGGGCATTGCCAATAAGGATAAGAACAAGGTTCGGGAGGCATTTGCCAAGGGTGAGGTGGGACATGATGAGCTGCTGTCCTCGGAAATCAAGGCATATCACAGCCCTGGAACCTGTACCTTTTACGGTACAGCCAACTCCAATCAGTTGATGGCGGAAATGCTGGGAATGCACCTGCCGGGCAGCTCCTTTGTCAATGCTGGTACCGTGCTGCGTGACGCACTTACCCGCTCTGCCGCAGAGCAGATTACCTCCCTTACCCATCTTGGTGAGGACTACACCCCCCTTGCCCACATAATCAGTGAAAAATCCATAGTCAACGCCATTGTCGGGCTGATGGCCACAGGTGGTTCCACCAATGAAACCATGCATCTGGTCGCCATTGCCCGTGCTGCTGGAATACGAATTGACTGGAATGATTTTGCCGAACTCTCAGACATTACCCCCCTGCTTGTCCGTATCTATCCAAACGGGTCAGGCGACATCAACTCTTTTCAGCAGGCCGGGGGGATGGCTCTGCTTGTTAAAGAACTGCTTGAGGGCGAACTGATCCACGAAGACGTGCAGACCGTGGCTGGAAAGGGCTTTGCCCGATATACTGAAGCACCGCTGCTTGAAGATGAAAAAGCGGTCTGGCAGCAAGGCCCGAAACAGGCAGAAGACCCCACCATTATCTCCAAGGTTAGCGAGCCATTTGAGACCATGGGAGGAATAAAGGTCTTATCCGGCAACCTTGGCCGGGCAATCATGAAGATCTCAGCCCTGGCCGATGGCGAGAAGACCTTTGTTGAGGCACCTGCCATGGTCTTTAACAGCCAGCAGGAGCTTGAAGATGCCTTTAAGGCCGATAAACTAAAGCGGGATATGGTGGCGGTTGTCCGTTTCCAGGGTCCCCGTGCCAATGGAATGCCGGAATTGCATAAACTGATTACCCATCTCTCTATTACCATGGATCGGGGCTATCAGGTCGGCCTTGTCACTGATGGCAGACTCTCCGGTGCCTCTGGCAAGGTTCCCTTTGCCATTCATTGTACCCCGGAGGCGGCCACCGGAGGGCTGCTGGCAAAGGTACAGGATGGGGATATGATTCTCATGGATGCCCATAACTCTGTTTTAGAGCTGAAAGTAGATGCGGATGAGCTGAACAAACGCACCCCGTATCAATATGATCTGGACTCCAGCCGACACGGGCTGGGCAGACAGATATTTGCTCCCCTGCGTAAGAATCTGCTGGGTGCGGAAGAGGGAGCCAGTTCTATTTTTACCTATACTGACGAAGTTTAATATAAACCTCGCTTATTTTTTCTATATCGACACTACATGGTGCGCACAGCACACCCTACACTCTGGCGGGATGCGCCTACGGCTTCGGAGTCTCGTACCCTACAGGTAAATCGTGAAAACGAATATGTAGGGTGCGCTGTGCGCACCAGTTGAGGTGAACTCATAGCAAAAGAGCTAACTATTAAATAAAAGATGCCCTAAAACGGGACAATACTATTATGCCAAATACACAAAAAATGAATAACTGGAAACTATCCGCATTGGATGTTCTGCAAACCAGCCCTGTTGTGCCGGTGATTGTCATCAACAATATTGACCATGCCGTCCCCCTTGCAAAGGCTCTTGTAGCAGGCGGTGTCCGGGTACTGGAAGTCACCCTTCGTACCCCCATAGCTATCGAGGCCATCAAACGAATCGCGGAAGAGGTTCCCGATGCCGTGGTCGGTGCCGGGACAGTGATCAACGAGGCAGACCTCAAGGCGGTAAGCGAAGCTGGTGGTATCTTTGCTATCAGCCCCGGTTTTACCCCCACTCTTCTTGAGGCCGCCGTGAACGGCCCCATAGCTCTCATCCCCGGCATTGCCACACCATTAGAACTGATGCTCGGCATGGAATACGGCTTGACAGAGTTTAAGTTCTATCCAGCAGAAGCCGCAGGCGGGATCAAGATGCTGCAATCCATTGGCGGCCCCTTTCCCCAGGTCACTTTCTGCCCAACTGGAGGCATTTCCCCGCATAATTTCAGGGAATACCTGAGCCTGAAAAATGTAGCCTGTGTCGGCGGTTCCTGGCTTGCGCCAACAGATGCCCTGGAACAGGGTGACTTTCAGAGAATTACTGATCTTGCTCGGGCAGCCATTGCCTGATTCAGCTTCGTGCATGGATGGAGACTGACACTCTGCTCCATCTTCTGGTTGGCCTCCATGCTGATCAGTATGCAGAGGAAATGAGTGGACAGCTAGCAGAAAGATGATAAAATGATTACAGTCAAAGAAAAAGCTGCCGGTTTTGCGTACATTGAGATTCAGAACAGCAGTGCTTGCGCCAAAGTGGCATTGCAGGGTGGACATCTTTTTCAGTATCAGCGAAAAGGAAAAAGCCCCCTGCTCTGGCTCAGTGAAAAAAGCCATTTTAAAACCGGTAAGGCCATCAGAGGAGGAATTCCCCTCTGTTGGCCCTGGTTTGGCTCAGATGCTACAGATGATACCCTGCCCCAGCACGGTTTTGCCAGGACTGCTCTTTTTGAGTTTGTCAGCGATGATGAACTGGATGAAAATACCTCCGAGATCATTCTCAAACTGACAAGTTCAGAGAGAACGCTGGCTCTCTGGCCTTATGCGTTTGAACTACTGCTACAGATCACCGTTGGCAGGGAACTGAGCATTGCGCTCACCAGCCAGAATTGTGGTACTGAACCGTTT
>DAOVTM010000454.1 GCA_030633145.1 Desulfobulbaceae bacterium | reverse complement strand
TGCCGCTCACTTTTCAAGCAAAACCACTGTTTCTATATGGTGGGTCGGGCGTAACATATCCACAGGAATAATCCGTACAGGCGTGTATCCATCCTTACCGAGTCTGGAGAGATCCCGTGCCAGGGTAGCTGGATCACAAGAAATATAGATGATCTTTTGCGGATCGAGCCGAGCCAGCAGGTCAACCGCCTTACCAATGCCCCGACGGGGCGGATCAAGGATGATGATGTCCACCTCCTGTCGCTCTTTTGTCAGTTGACGCAGACCTACCTGCACCTCCATGGCATAAAAGAGACTGTTTTTTTCTTGCCCCGCATTCCGGGCATTGAACTCCGCCCACCTGATACTGTCCCGGTTCTGTTCAATGCCGGTGACCGATGCCCCCAGCAGGGCCAGAGGTATGGAAAAGTTGCCCATGCCGCAGTAAAGATCCAGCACCGTCTTTCCCGCAAGGCTGTCTTGACCACCGCCTGCAAGCGCACAGACAAGGCGGATTAAATTATCATTCTGTTCACTGTTGACCTGTGAAAAACAACCGCCTGACCAGGACAAAACACAGTGCTGGTTCTCCAGTCTGATTGTCCGGTTGAGCAAAGCCTCTGCTGTTCCCGGCACCAGCTGGGTAAAGAGAGAACCTGCCTTGCAGCCGATAGAGTCAATGGAGGCAAGTTCCGACCATCGTGTGACGGCCTGATGGGCAATCTTGGGATCCTCCCTGCCCTTGTCCAGCAGCAGAATCAGAGAGACCGCCTGATCATCCGGGGACTGCAGTAACTCAATCTCACGGCACACGGTCTGAAGATCACGCAAACACCCATTTATCCGTAACTCGCCTATCGCTCGATTAATCGGCTCGGTCGTCACCGGACAGGAGCTGATCTCGACAAAACGATTGCTCTCTTTTTGAAAAAATCCAAGCCGTCCCTGCGCATCCACCTTGAGTCGCAAACGGGTTCGATAGCCCCAGGATTCTGGAGACGGAAGCACATCCTCCAGCCCGGCTGCAGGCAGATTCACCCTTGCCCGCTCCATGCTTTCCCGGACAATTTCTTTTTTTATCCTGAGCTGTTCATCATACTCGGTGTGCTGCATGTCACAGCCGCCGCAATCCCGGTAATGGTCACAACCGGGTTCCCTCCTGGCTAAAGAGGGGGTAAGGATCTCAAGCAGCTCTCCCCGGACATATCCGGTATGACTCTCCTGCACACGGATACGAACGGTTTCACCGGGCAGGACAAACTCACTCATAAGTACCTGACCATTATCCAGCCGTGCCAGTCCCGCTCCTCCGGTAATGATCTTTTCTATATAGACGATATGTTCCATTTGGACTTTGTCTAGGTTTCATGCTATTATTAATAAAAGAAGTGGAGGGATTCTACCACTGCCTGAAATCGGCCTCTTATTCACTCTACTATTATCTGGTTATACTATCATGAAAAAATTCAAAACAAATACACCCATTGCATGCACGGCTTTGTATTTTTCTCTGCTCCTCATCTTCTCCACAACGGTACTGGCCAATGACTATTCTGTCACCTATCAATTTGCGGAGCCGCAGATACAGGAGCTTGCCAATGGCAATCAGCTGGTAAAAATAGACGATACCCGCCTGCAACAGGCAAAGATCGGCGCACCGATCCTCCCGGTAAAAACTGCCCGAATATTCATCCCGGCAGAAGAACAGGTCACCTCCATCCAGGTTTCAACGGGTTCGGCTCAAACCATTGTTGGCAGCTATCGCCTGCAACACGCTACCCAACCATATCCGCTTTCATACCAGGGAGCTGTCACACTGGACGTTCCAGACCCGGCAGTGTATGGAGCTGACACCTTTTACCCGGCCACCACTCATATTGAACGGGGCAGCCAGTACCTGGCCGGTGAACAAATTGTTGAAGTGGAACTCCACCCCGTACTGTATAACCCTGTACAGCAGACGATCAAATACTACAGGCAATTCAAGGTTGTTATTCAAACCGAGTGGCAGGGACGACCTGATGAGGTCATGGTCGCAAGAAATCTGCCTGCGGATAGAGAACAGTTGCTGGCTGTCATCGATAATCCAGTGGATTATTTATCCACCAACCCTTTGCCATCCTCCTGGCAGCAGACCTCTTTACAGGCGGACGGTATCATTCCCTTGGCAAGCCGTGAGTATGTGGTCATCACAACCGCAGCAATGATGCCCGCCTTTACCTACCTGACCAACCACCGCCAGTCAGCCGCAGGCGGCGGTTTTACCACCCATATTGAAGATATTGCCAAAATTACCTCATACTATTGGGGTGTTGACGACACGGAAAAACTGCGCATGTTTATCCGGGATATGTACTTGAACTATGGAACCAAATACGTCCTTCTGGGTGGCGATGCAGACGGGTCTCCCAACGGTCGGACCATCCCCATACGAGAAGTCACCGCCACCGTCAGTACCTGGACAGACAACGATATCCCCTCAGACCTCTATTTTGGCTGCCTGGACGGCACTTGGAACTATAACGGCAACCATCTCTGGGGAGAGGACAATGACGGGTTGGATGGCGGAGATATTGACTGGCTCTCTGAGGTTTATGTGGGGAGAATACCGGCAGACACTCCAGACGAAGCCCTGGAGCAGATCAACAAAATCATCGCCTTTGAAAACGGAACGCCCCCCTATAACACCCTGCTGGTGGGAGAAAAATTAGACGACACGCCAACCTGGGGTGGTGACAAAATTGACTGGGTCTATAATTTCATGCACTCCATGCCCAAAGAAAGACTCTACGACCGGAACGGCTCCTGGCCGATGTCCACCCTATATGACCAGATCAACTCCAATGCCTACAACTGCTTACACCATCTCGGTCATGGTAATACACAGTATGTACTCAGTATGTCCAACAGCGATGTTGATCAGCTAACAAATACTCAGGTATTCGAAAAATAAATGTTGACAAATTTACTCTGTAATATCAGTTAATTATGAATTAGTGTTGTTTGGTAAAAATTCCATTTTGATCAAACTCCAGCGTATTTCAAAACACGCCCAGAGGGTATTCATTG
>DAOVTM010000077.1 GCA_030633145.1 Desulfobulbaceae bacterium | reverse complement strand
CCCGCTTCGGCACCGAGGTGGCTGCCGAGGATGTCTTGAAAATCAGTCAGGGAGAGGAGGACAGTCTCCTGACCCTGGAGCTGGAAACCGGGCGAGAGGTACAGACCCGCACCCTGATTTTTTCCATGGGAGTTTCCAAGAAGAAACTTTCTGTTCCCGGTGAAAAGGAACTGCTGGGCAAAGGAGTCAGTTACTGTGTTGACTGTGATGCCAACTTTTATCGTGGTGCCACGGTTATGGTGACCGGTGACCGCAGCGCAGCCATTGACGGAGCCTTGACCCTGCTGAACTATGCCGATAAGGTCTATCTGACTGCCAAGGAACTGGCTGGCTCAGAGAGTTTGCTCAAACGACTGGAGGAGAGTGAGGTGGAGCTATTGACAGGAAACCGGGTAAAGGAGATCCAGGGGGAAAACGCCGTAACCGATATTCTGCTGGAGAACGGCGAAACCATCAAGGTGGACGGCATCTTTATTGAATTGGGCTCCAAGGGTGCCCTGGAGCTGGCCACATTGATCGGGGTAGAACTGGATACCGATCACTTCAAGTATATTGGAGTCAATCGCAAACAGGAGACTAATGTGGCTGGGGTTTACGCAGCCGGTGACATTGTAGGCCCCCCATTCCAGATGGCCAAGGCCGTAGGTGAAGGGTGTGTTGCCGGGATGGAGGCTGCTGCCTTTGCCAGAAGACAAAAGGCAGAGAACAGGTAAGCTTCACAAAGCGAAGACAGCGGATGACAAAAACCAGGTAGGGTACGCCGTGCGCACCATCCATATTATTATCCTGCTTCTTTCTCTGCCAGTTTTTTCAGCCAGCCAATTCGAATAAAATAGGTCTGGCCGCAATCGCGCCATGAATCGCAAAGGTTGTCGGCCTGTACCTGTGGTTTTTCGCCTTTTTTGTCTTTTGATGTAAGTGGTTCTATCCGGCAGAAACCGGTTTGTTTGTCTTGGATGGTGTAGTATCTGCAGCTCAGACAGTTTTGCTTATAGGTTGGTTGCATGTCTCTCTTCCGTTGTTGGTAAGTGGATTTTTGCTCAGATTGTACACTTTTTTTTCCAGCCTGTCAGTACTTCTTTTTGCACCTCTTGTCGTGCCTGCGAAAAGAGAGAAACTGATCTTGTTGATAATAGATGATTTTCGATATAAAAGAGAAAAATACAACATATAGTACAGTTTGCGCTTGAACAACCACCAGATATTGTGCTATAAGTTTTTCGGCAAAGAACAGGTGATATACGGATCAGGTAGCATTCTCTATGCGAAAATCGTCTCTGTTACAAGAAAAAACAAGAAAAGTCAAGGGGAAGAACATGACCAGAAGTATGCCCAAACAGCAGCTCTCAACCACCGCCGAAACCGTCCTTGAACGTCGATACTATCTCAAGGACAGCAAGGGCAACCTGCTGGAAAACTGGGAGTCACTCTGCCGAAGGGTTGCCGATGGCGTGGCCATTGTTGACAGGGAGATGGAAGATTATGAAGGTCTGCGTGAGAGTTTTTTTCAGATGATCTATTCCCTGGACTTTCTCCCCAACTCCCCCTGTCTGATGAATGCCGGTACTGATCTCGGTCAGTTATCTGCCTGTTTTGTCCTGCCGGTGGAAGACTCCATGGACGGTATCTTCACTTCCATCCGCAATGGTGCCTTGGTGCATAAAACCGGTGGCGGAACCGGGTATTCCTTTTCCCGTCTCCGCCCCAAGAATTCTGCAGTTCGTTCCACCCAGGGGGTTGCCTCTGGTCCGCTCAGCTTTGCCGCTGTCTTTGACGCAGCCACCGAGACCATCAAGCAGGGCGGCAAGCGTCGCGGGGCCAATATGGGGGTTTTGCGGGTGGATCATCCTGATATTATAGATTTTATCCATGCCAAGCAGGATCATTCCAAATATACCAACTTCAACTTCTCGGTGGCCATCACCGACAGCTTCATGGAGGCGGTGAAGAATAATGATGAGTATGACCTCATCGATCCCTCTAATAATCAGGTGGTGTGTACGGAAAACGCAGCAGAGATCTTTGAAAAGATCGTTGAGCTTGCCTGGTACAACGGCGAACCAGGGGTACTCTTCATTGATGCTGCCAACAGGGCCAACTCCACTCCCCAGCTGGGTGAATTTGAGGCTACCAACCCCTGCGTCACCGGTGACACCTGGGTTATGACCAATGCGGGGCCGGAACAGGTGGGGGAACTGCTTGACCGTCCGTTGGAGCTGATGGTAAACGGTAAAACCTGCTCTTCTTCCCTGCGTGGTTTTTTCAGTACCGGCAGGAAGGAGATCTTTGCGCTCCAGACAAAGGAAGGATATTCCCTCTCGTTAACCGAAGATCATCCGGTACGGAAGGTTGTGAAACGAACCAGGTGGAGGATTGATTCGCAATGGACGGAAACCTCCAGTTTAAAGCCCGGCGATGAGATACTCCTCCATAACCATCGGCTGATGAAAGGCTGGCAGGGTACGGGTACGAGAGAAGAAGGATATCTGCTGGGTCTGTTGCTCGGCGATGGAACCTTGAAAAAAGAAGCGGCTGTTTTGAGCGTGTGGGTAAGGAAGGCTGTGGTCAACGGTTCTGCTCCGGGGGGATCGCAGGCAGTGATGAACTATGCCCGTCACTGTGCTGATACCCTTACACATCGTTCTGGTTTTCGTGGATTTTCTGAAATTACCGGTCGTAATGAGTACCGGCTGCAATCCGCACCTCTGCGCGATCTGGCCATGAAGATGGGTATGGAACCAGGACATAAGGGTGTCACCGTACAGATTGAAAAAACTTCAAGTGATTTCTATAGCGGTTTTTTGCGAGGTATGTTTGATGCCGACGGCTCGGTTCAGGGAAACCGGCAAAAAGGGATCTCTATTCGTTTGGCACAGAGTTCCCAGTCTGATCTTGAAGCGATTCAGCGGATGCTTTTGCGGCTTGGCATTGCTTCCAGTCTGCATTTTCGTCGTTCGTCCGGTTTGAAAATGTTGTCCGATGGCCGGGGAGGACAAAAAGAATATCCCGTCAAAGATCAGTATGAGCTGATTATCAGCAGGGATAATATGCCCCAGTTTGCAGAAAAAATTGGCTTTGCTGATTGTGATAAGCAGGCCAAACTGGACGTTCTGATGAAAGGATACCAACGTAAGTTAAATAAAGAACGGTTTGTGGTTCGGGTTGAGTCCATTACCTCCACCGGGACGGAAGATGTCTATGACGTACAAGTACCTGGAATCAACGCCTTTGATGCCAACGGTTTCTATGTCCACAACTGCGGCGAACAATGGCTGCTCCCCTATGAGTCCTGCAACCTGGGTTCCATCAATCTGGGCAGGTATGTCAGGGATGGTGCGGTTGATTATGAGCGGCTGGCGCAGACGGTTGAACTGACAGTGCGTTTTCTCGATAACGTGATTGACTGTAATCGTTTTCCCATCCCTGAAATCGGTGAGATGACTCGCAAGACCAGAAAGATCGGCCTCGGAATCATGGGGATGCACGATATGCTGATTCAGCTTCAGCTTCCTTATGGTGATGCCAGGGGGAGGGATGCCTCTGCTGCGGTTATGGGATTTATTCGGAAAGAGGCGGAGAAGGCATCAGTGAAACTGGCTGAGCTGAAGGGGTCGTTTCCCGCCTATGATCCGGATCATAATAGATATCCGGCCCGTCGTAACGCAGCCCTGACCTCAATTCAGCCCACGGGTACGGTCTCAATGATAGGTGACTGTGCCTCGGGTTGTGAACCCTATTTTTCTATTGTCATGGAAAAAAATGTCATGGATAATGACCGTTTCCTGATGGTCAATAAACATTTTGAGACCACGGCCCGGAGAGAGGGCTTTTTTTCTGACGAACTGATGAAGAAAGTTGCTGACAGCGGTACAGTGCTGGGTCACGGAGAAATACCGGATAAATGGCAGCAGATCTTCTGTACGGCTCAGGACATTGCGCCGGAGGAGCATATCCGTATGCAGGGTACCCTGCAGATAAACGGGGTGGACTCCTCCATCAGTAAGACCATTAACCTGCCTTCAACGGCCACTAAGGATGATGTCCGCCGCTCTTATATGCTGGCCTTTGAGCTGGGCTGTAAAGGGCTTACCGTCTATCGGGATGGATCCAGGGATTCCCAGGTGTTGAATGCCGGTTCTTCAAAGGAGAAGCAGGAGGCAATGGTTTCCTCCCAGGGAGTAGTCAACGGGGATGTCCACAAGAATGAGCTTCCCGATGTACTTAGTGCCAAACGGTACCGCCTTAAGGATGCCAACGGTAACACCATCTATCTGATTGTCTGTTTTGACGATAATGAACAGCCCATGGAGGTCTTTGCCAAATTTCCCTTTGACAATCAGGTTGATTTGAAGGATAAGTCAACTATGTGGACCACCACCTGTCGTCTGGTTTCCCTGGCTCTGCGCTATCAGATTCCCATGGAAGAGGTCATCAAACAGTTGGATCGCTCCAGCGGCCACA
Organism: Desulfobulbaceae bacterium; assembly: GCA_030633145.1. GTDB lineage: Bacteria > Desulfobacterota > Desulfobulbia > Desulfobulbales > Desulfobulbaceae > DAOVTM01. The sequence continues at coordinate 7,286 of DAOVTM010000077.1, read as the reverse complement.
TGCTTGACCTTCCAGCACAGCTGGGGAAACTGCTCAAATCGTTCATGGCAGGAACTCGTAACGGATTTGCCTCCAAATGTCCGGAATGCAGCGGTAATCTGGTTTTTGAAGAGGGATGTGAACTCTGCCGGGACTGCGGTTATTCAAAATGTTCGTAAGAGGTATTGAGTGATGACTCCTGAGATGAGGGTGTTGAGAACAACACTTTCAGAGAGTTCACAGCTCATTTCGCAAAATTCATAACTCATAACTCATAACGGATAGAAAAAATGGCGAAAATTGGACGAAACCAGTCCTGTCCCTGCGGGTCAGGAAAAAAGCATAAACACTGCTGCCTGCTGCGTAAGAAGACCGCTGCGCCACCAAGACCTGTGGAGAACGCACAGGTTACCCTGAGTCGGGAGATCAGCAAGATTCAACAGGCGGCGGCAGCTGGCAGGGTTAAACTGTTTGAGTTGGGGATCTTTATCTTTTTCAGTCTGGAAAATCGTGATGCCTGGATGCTGGATACCTCAGAGATGGACGCTGTTCAGGTCGCAGAAAAAGGAGTACCTCTGGAGTCTCTTGTTCGTGAAGATGATCAGACCATTGAGATTGACTGGAGCCATAGCTTTGTCCTTCAGGATCGGAAACTGATGCTGGCGGATCATGAGGACGGGGCGGAAGAGGAACTGGAAAATGCCCCGACCGGTCGAATAAACGGAGCTTTGCGCAGGATCATGAAGCAGTACAGTCCTGAAATGCTTCAGGCAGTACATGCAGTCTGAGAGCAAACGGAGCAGAGGGAGTCGTTATGGTTTTTTCCCTATGCTGCTGGTGATGGGAACCATCTTTTTCCTCTCCCACCAGCCTGGCGATAGTTTTGTCTTACCGGATATTTTTAGCAGTGACAAAGTCCTGCACGCCATCGCCTTTGGTACGCTTGCCCTTACGGTGTTATTTGCCGTCCCCCAGCAGCGGTATGAACAGTCTTTTTTTCTAATCTCGCTTTTTGTGGTTTTGTTCTGCATTGCCTATGGAATCAGTGATGAATTCCATCAGGTCTTTGTGCGGGGACGCTGCCCTTCCGGGGCAGATGTGGCGGCAGACGGATTCGGAGCTTTGTTGGCAGTAACAGGCTGGTATATGGCAAAGCGTTATCTGGGGCGGGGAAGGTTGAGAGACCAACCTTTAACAGATAGCGACCGCTGATATCTCAGCTCTTATCCCTGTAACAACCGAGCCATATCCTTAGCACAGTAGGTAATAATAATATCTGCCCCGGCTCGACGGATGGAGAGCAGGGTCTCGGCCATAATTTTTTCGCCGTCGATCCATCCTTTCTCTGCTGCTGCCTTGATCATCGCATACTCGCCACTGACATGGTAAGCAGCAATGGGCAGGTCAAACTCATCGCGCAGACTACGGATAATGTCCAGATAAGCAACTGCCGGTTTTACCATCAGGATGTCGGCACCCTCCTCCACATCCAGGGTTGCCTCCCGCAATGCCTCACGGCTGTTGGCCGGATCCATCTGGTAGCTGCGGCGGTCTCCAAAGGATGGGGCGCAGTCTGCCGCCTCACGAAAGGGTCCGTAAAAGGCAGAGGCATATTTGACAGCGTAGGACATGATCGGCACCTTCTGGAAGTCATTTTCATCCAGTACGCTGCGGATCTCGCTCACCCGGCCATCCATCATATCCGATGGAGCTACCATATCAGCCCCTGCCTTTGCGTGGGACAGGGCAGTGCGGCTCAGCAGCTCCAGGGTGGTGTCGTTATCCACCTCGTCGTTGATCAGACAGCCGCAATGGCCGTGATCGGTATATTCACAGAGGCATACATCGGTTATGACTGTTATCTCCGGGGTCTCTTTCTTAATCTCCCGGATGGCCTGCTGGACAATACCGTTGCTGGCATGGGCACCTGAACCCATGCCATCTTTTTTTTCCGGCAGTCCGAAGAGGAGCAGGGAGCGAACCCCCAGTTCCAGACATTCGTCCGCCTCTTTTTTGAGCTGATCCACGGAGATCCTGTCAATACCTGGCATAGAGGGGATCGCTTCACGCCTGTCCTTGCCCGGCATGATAAAGACCGGATAGACCAGTTGTTCCGCATGCAGACGGGTTTCACGGATCATAGAACGGAAGGTTTCGTTTTGCCGCATACGACGGGGACGATATTCTGGAAAGACCATTGGGAACTCCTTTTTCAGGTAGAAGGTGGAAGGTTTTTCTCTTCCACTTCAATCGAAAGTGCTTTTATTTTTTTATGCAGATGGCTCCGCTCCATACCAATCTTCTCGGCAGTGCGGGAGACTTTGCCCTTGTTTTCTTCTAATTTTGCCTTGAGATAGTCGTGTTCAAACTGTTTACGCGCCTCTTTGAAAGCAAGATGCTGGTACAGGCCGTAGCTGTTACCCTGCACCGGTGTTGCCGTGCCGGGATGGAGAAAGAGGGCGACATCTTCTGCCTCGATCTGCTGTCCAGGGGTCATGATGACCAGCCGTTCCACCATATTGCGCAGTTCCCGGATATTGCCCGGCCAGGAATGGCTCATCAGGGTGGAGAGGGCGGAATCGGTGAATTGTTTGCTCCCGAGTCCCTTGTCTTTGAATTTACCAAGAAATTCCTCAACCAGGGCAGGGATATCCTGTAATCGCTCTGCCAGATCAGGCATCTGAATAGGTACTACGTTGAGGCGGTAAAAGAGGTCAGCCCGAAAGTTGCCCTCCTCAATCTCCTGTTCCAGGTTTTTATTGGTCGCTGCCAGGATGCGGACATCCACGCTCAAGCTCCTGCTGCCGCCCACTCGTTCAAAGGTCTGCTCCTGCAGGATGCGCAGTACCTTTGCTTGACTTTTCAGACTCATATCACCAATCTCGTCCAGAAAGAGGGTGGAACCGTCTGCCTGATCAAATTTCCCTTTTTTAGTCCGGTCCGCACCGGTAAAGGCTCCTTTTACATGGCCGAACAGCTCCGATTCAATCAGATCTTCAGGAATCGCGGCGCAGTTGACCTCCACCATGGGGCTGGCACCCCGTTTCGATTTACGGTGAATGGCCTGGGCAACTAATTCCTTGCCGGTACCATGGCCGCCGGTGATGAGTACAGAGGCATCGGTGGGCGCAACTCGTTCTATCTGGACACGGAGAAGGTTGACTGGTTCAGAGGTGCCGGTTATCTCCGGCACCCTGGGAGAGGAGTCGCGCAGGATTTTATTTTCCCGCTCCAGCCTGGCCACATGCAACCCCTGGTTTATGGCCAGTACGATCTTGTCGTAGGAGAGAGGTTTTTCTATAAAGTCAAAGGCTCCGAGCCGGGTGGTCTGCACAGCGGTTTCAATATTACCGTGTCCCGATATCATGATGACTGGCAGGTCGCTGTTTTCCAGTTTGATCTTTTCCAGAGCCTCAATGCCGTCCATACCCGACAGCCAGATGTCCAGCAGCACCAGGTTGACCTCCTTATTGTCCAGGATGGTCAGACCCTCTTCCGCTGAAGCGGCAGTCAGGGGATGAAAGCCCTCATCCACCAGAATTCCGGCCAGGGATTCACGAATGGGTGCTTCGTCATCAATTATCAGGATGGTTGAGGACATTTTTTGTTTTTATCCGCAGATTACGCAGATTCTCGCAGATTATAAATGTGTATTAGAAAATTAATGTTTTTTCAACCGATAAGCATAAACCTTAACGTGCAAACCTTCAACCACCAATTGCAGGAACACGTCCCCCTCAGTCCTCTGGCTTCTGATAGGGTAGCTCCACAGTAAAAATCGTCCCGCTGGGCTTGTTATCACGAACCCGGATAGTGCCATTATGTTCACCAATAATGGTGTTGGCAATGGCAAGTCCCAGGCCGGTGCCGGATTTTCGAGTAGAAAAATAGGGTTCAAACAAGCGGCTGCGAACTTCGTCCGAGATACCCTGACCATCATCACTGACACTGAGGAAAACCAGATGCTGCTCTCTGTCCAAGCGGATTTCCGTGCAGATGGTTCCGCCTCCGGAAAGTGCTGCAACCGCATTGTCCAGCAGGTTGATTAACACCCGTTTTATCTGCACCGGATCAAAGGTAAAGGGGGCTATGGTATCATACTCAAGGGGGAAATCGATATGTTTATGTCCTTCCCGATAGAGGATCAGGGTGTCCTCGGCGATTCTAACCACCTCGGCCTGCTCCTTTTTGATCCTCGGCATCCGGGCAAAATCGGAGAATTCAGTAACCAGTCGTTTAATCTCATCCACCTGTTTGATGATGGTGGCGGTACACTGATCAAAGATATGTTGGTCATTTTCAATAGTGTCAAGATACCGTTTTCGGAGCCGTTGGGCCGAGAGCTGGATCGGTGTCAGTGGATTTTTGATTTCATGGGCGATCCTGCGAGCCACCTCCTGCCAGGCAGCCAGCCGCTGCGCCTTTTCCAGCTTGGTCATATTGTCAAAGACGATGACATGGCCAATGGGCTGGTCGTTTTCATCCAACAGGCGGGTGATGTTGACCAGCAGAGAGTAGGTCTCGCCCCGGCGGACGGTCAGGTTGAGATGGCGTTCAATGGAATGGCGGCCCGAGGTCAGCAGATCCTTGAAAAACTGATCCAGCACCATAACGTGATAGCGGGGCAGAGTATCGTGAAAATCGTTGTAGAGAAAGGTCTTGGGATCGATCCTGAGCAGTTTTCGGGCAAAGGGATTAATGGTAGTGACCTCGTTATTCTCGTTAATGGCAATGACTCCGGCAGCGACATTTTTGAGAATGATTTCAAGGTAACGGTGCTGCTGTTCTGTAACGAGAGTCGATTCCTGCAAGGCATCATGGGCCTGGGCCAGCTGCCGGTTGCTTGCCAGCAGATCCGAGGTCATGGAGTTAAAGGAGTCCACCAGCAGCCCCATCTCGTCATCCGAATCCTTTTCAATGGTAAAATCGAGATCACCCTCGGCAACCCGGTGTGTGGCCAGAGCCAGCTTGTTGATCGAACCGGTCAGGGAACGGGCAATATAAAAGCCGAACCAGATAGCTCCAAAGAGGATCAACAGGGTGACGATCAAGAGCATGATGATCAGGCTCAACTTGATGGGAGCCTTGAGCATGACCAGTTGCCGGTATTCGGTAATACCGGTGGAGACCGCCTGCATGAGGGCGAGCTTGTCCGCAGGGATGAGCAGGGTGGTTACCAGGAATTGTCTGGGCTGATCCTGCAGCCGTACCGGTACGATGGCATGAACCAGCTCCCCGACCTCCACTTCGTGACTGATTATCTCAGGTTTTTCACTGGTTCCTGCCTTGCGGATGGCCTCGGTGGGGATGTCCGGGAGTGCGATACCTTTCAGCCGTGGGCCTTTTGCCCAGAGCCTGTGTTTAAAATCCGGGCCGACAAGGGTCAGTGCGTCAGGCGCACCAACCGGGACAATGGCAAGGGTTTTATCAAAGAGCTGCTGCAGCCCCTGAGTGTCATTGATGTCAATTTTCGCATTTGTCAGCAGTTGTCCCATGTTCTGGCTCATGTTTGCTGCTCTGTTTTCCGTTTCATGGAACAGGGTCTGGGCAAGTTTCAACGAGGCCTGCAGCGATTCCTCCACATTGGTATTAAACCAGAAATCCATGGAGGTGGAGACAAAGCGAAGGGCAAAGAGGAACAGGATCACTGTGGGGATCATGGACAGGGAGACAAAGGAGATCACCAGCCGGGTACGGAGGCGTGAACCGAGGATTTTCTGTTTTCGCTCAAAGATCAGTTCTACAAGGTTGCGCAGGATCAGGTAGAGCATGAGCAACAGGAGCAGCCCGTTGATATTTATCAGGGCAAAAATCAGCACTGTGCTGGAAACCGGGAGGTTGAAATCCCCCTGGATCAGTCCCCGCTGCACATAGCCGAGCAGGGGAATGAGCAGCATGCAAAACCCGATAACGTAGCGGATCAGCCGCTGTTTTTTTCTTCGTTGCTCAGTTGTCAGCATTCTTTTTGATTATTGCAGACTCTCTTCTCAATACTCTCTTCTCAATACTCATAACTCAATACTCACAACCCATTAATATCGAAACTCAATGGTGCGCCAGTCGGTTTCAAAGTTCCAAAGCGAGGTAAAGGGGACAATGTAGTGTATGCCCCAGGGAAAGGTGTTTTCCACCAGAGTGGCCTTGAGCAGCAGGGCATAGGGTGCATCGGCAATCAGTCTGTCCAGCCTGACTACCTCTATACCGTTCAGTTCTGCCATCAACAACCTGGCCCTGTCTGCTGATTTGGTTATTTCAGTTTTTTCCTTTTCAGAAAAAAATACCGAGTACTCTTCTTTGAGAGCATTATAGGTGAGAGTATGGATGATGCTCAGCTCAACCAGAGAAATGTCAAACCAGCGGTTCCGCACCTTATCCAATTCTACGTCAAAACGAAAGGTCAGGGGGATACCGTTGCGCACCCCTTCAATCATTTCCGGAGTAAAACAGTTTTTTACGGTGGCAAAGAGGAGTAGCTGCGAGCGTGAAGTGGTGATGATTATGTCTTCGGTGGCAGGCTCCTGCTTTTTTGCGTCTGCTATTGTTGCCGGGATGAGCAGCCACAAGAGGAGAGTCAACCACCGAGGCAGAATTTTTCGTGTTGATTTTACTCTCATCGGTCAATAACCCTTCCCGGATTTGAATCGCAGTAGCATCTTGAGCCGACAGGAGATGACGTGGTGCTGCAGGAACCGGCAGGGGTAAGGCAAGTCGTACTGTAGGTACGATTGGGATCTCTTGTCTGATTGTTTTGTCCTGAATAGACTACTGTTCCCTGATATTTCCCACAGTAACAACCGTATCCAATTGGGATTGGATAGCGAAGGATGCAGGTTCCTTGAGAGACCCGGCAGACATCACTCACCGGCCTTCCGGCCTTGCTTTCTTCCGCTATCAGCAGAATAAGGCAAAACATGAATACAGGCAGGAGCATTTTATTGCAGAAAAACATGGTTGTCCTCGCTGGTCTGGTTGGAGTCTTATTGAGCTGTTTAAGTAGGTGAACATAATTAATCTAACATTTTATAGTAGGACTGCATTTCTCCGTTTCCTCGTTCCCATGCTCCAGCGTGGGAACGGATTTTGGACGCTCCTGCGTCCTGTTGCAACCGCTGGAGCGGTATATCACGGTTCCTACGCTGGAGCGTAGGAACCAGTGGGAAAATGTTAGATTAATTTTGCATTAGTACTTAGTTGTGCGACTGTAAGGTATTCGACTTCTGTGAGTTTCCCTGACGAATGTCTGCCAAGGTTTTTTGCAGGCAGGTTTGAGAGACACTTATTGTGGCCAGTTCCGGCAGAAGTGTCAT
>DAOVTM010000291.1 GCA_030633145.1 Desulfobulbaceae bacterium | reverse complement strand
CCATGCCGGATCTGGTAGGAGCCAAAGGAGGGGTCTTTGAGCTGGTACAAAGCCACCCCCTGGTGATGAAAGAGGCATTTGCCCTGCGCAAGGCTGGTCAGAACATCGTCACCCTGCTGGGCAAACGAGCCGTTCATCCGGTCTCCATGGGGGTTGGCCGATTTTTAAAGGAACCAACCAGGGAAGAGTTACGCAAGGTCAAGACCCTGGCAGAGGAAATCAGGGATCGTTCAGCAGCACTTATTGTCAAGGCCGGTGCCAATCCCCTGCCCCGTAAACAGATTGATGTTCCTGATGGACAGCGGGTCAACTTTGTCGCCTACGAGCAGGATACGGGCAGGTTCCAGGTCTTTGGCAGGAACGGTGAGTGGACCGACAACTTCTCTGCCGCTGAATTTGAAGACAATGTAGCGGAAATGCGGGCAGAGTGGACCTTTTCCAAGTTTCCCTACCTGAGCAAGTATGGTTTTCCAGAGGGAATTATGCTGGTGGGTCCCCTCTCCCGCTGCCTGCTGCCTGGCGGAATGCTGGACGATCCAGATGTACGCAGCTTTGAGCTTGCCTCCCGCATTGATCGTTCCAATCCGTCCCTGGAAACTTATGATACCTGTCGGCTGCTGGAGATATTCTGGAGTGCCAAAAAGGTACTCGCCTACCTCAAGGAAATCAATCCCGACGATGTAACAATGAAGGTGGATACCACAGTCTCTGGTCGCGGTATCGGGGTCATTGAGGCTCCCAGGGGCATTCTTGTTCACAGTTACCTGATCAATCAAGGGTGTATTGAACGGGTCAACATGCTGGTTGCGACCCAGTTCAACAACCCATTTATCAACCTCCTGATTAAGGATATGGCGGAAAACCATCTCCAGGGAGATACCATTTCAGAAGAGGGGGATAGAATGATAGGGCGCTGTATTCGTATTTTTGATCCCTGTTTGAGTTGCGCTACTCATTAGCGAAACGGAAGAATAGAATATCCGCAGATTACGCAGATTTTCGCAGATGTAGGACTCTTCTTCCGCTCCTGAGTATTACAGTTTACAGTTGAAACAAAAAAAGGAGATACCCAAAGGCATCTCCTTTCAAGAGGTCTGAAACCAGATAAGCAGCTCTACTTTACGGCTGTCCCCATCTAGCTTCAGTCCTCTGTCACCTGACTTCTGTTACATTGAGTCACCAGAAGCAGCACCCTGCATCTTGACCTCAACCTTCTCGGTCAGACCTGCATAGTACAGTTTGAGGTGATCCAGAACCTCCTCACGTCCAAAGTGATCCACGATCTCAGCTCCGTCAGACAGTGCCTTACGCAGCTTGGTACCGGACAGGATAACCCGGGACTCTTTATCATGGTTACAGGTACGCAGTGAAGCCATACCGTCACACTTATGACAGTAGAAGGTCCAGTCAATTTTCATGGGCTCGCAAAGCAGGTCTTTTGCGTCATCACCAGTCTTGGGGATGCGATCAAAGATGTCCTGAGCCTCAAACAGACCGTAGAAATCACCAACACCGGCATGGTCACGACCAATCAGCATGTTGTTGACACCGTAGTTCTGACGGAAGGTAGCATGGAGCAGTCCTTCACGGGGACCAGCATAACGCATATCAAGGGGGTATCCTGCATTGATGACGTTATCTTTTACAAAATAGTTTTCAATGAGAATCTCAATGGCTTTAACACGGGTATCTGCCGGAATGTCACCTGGCTTGAGGTTACCAATCAGGGAGTGAATCATAACGCCGTCACATACCTCTACAGCGATCTTGCAAAGGTACTCATGGGAACGATGCATGGGGTTACGCAACTGCAGGGCAGCAACCTTGCTCCATCCACGCTCTTCAAACATGGCACGGGTCTCAGCGGGGGTCAGGTAAACTCCCGGATACTCATCCGGGTACTCGCCCTGGGACATAACTTTAACAGTACCGGCAATGTTTACGCCCTTCTGAGCCATTACCATGATAACGCCGGGATGATCTTCAGGAGCGATTTCCCAGAATTTACCATCCACAGACTCTTCACCTTCGCCCATGAATACTTTTTCGCATTCCCATTTTTTGTCGGCTTCGGACATCTCGAATTTCTCAGAAACCTTCATGGTAGCCATAACAGTACCATTGGACTCAAGGGTAATCTCATCACCAATGTTAATGGCATCGGCATCAGCCTTGTCTACATCCAAGGTGATGGGTACAGGCCAGAAGGTTCCATCTTCCATCTGGAAGGTCTCACAAACGCCTTTCCAGTCAGCCTTGTTCATAAAACCGGCAAGCGGAGAAAAACCACCGATTCCCATCATGATAAGGTCGCCTTTGGCACGATCACTTACCTGAACTTTTTTCAGGCCAGCTGCCTTTTCCTGCTCTGCTTCCAACTCGTTACCGTGAAGGAGGGCACATACGAGACCTTTGCCGCCATGCGGCGCAACTAAATTTGACATAATCTTTTCCTCTTTGTTAAAGTTCTGAAGGTTACCTGATAAAACGAAAACAATTAAACGGCCAGAGAGGAAGAACTTTCATTCTTCCAGACTGAACCACCATTCACTTAGAATTAAGCACAATATAGGAAGGTAAGCTGATAAGTCAAGAAAAAAACTGATTGACAATGCCGAACTATCCGTTCAATATCTTTGATAGTGGCCTGACACCTCATTATTCCCTGCCGCTGTCAGGCTGATACGCTTCACCCGTGACCTCCCAGATGGCGTAATAAGGGTTCCTCACATCCAGGGGTTTAAAGAATTTCCGGTTATAGGTGTATTCATAATAGAGCTTCACCAGGACCGTGTTCATCTGGCGCTGATCAGTCAGCAGCCCCTTTCTTCCAGGAAGAAAAAATAACCCTTCAAGGTTGGATTGCGTAGTGAATTTCCGGCTGTTCAATTTTTTTCCATCATGAATTCTCAAACTGCTCAACTGGGTTGCCCGCTTGCCAAAGATTACCTTACCGCTCGGTACATCAACCAGCAACCTGCCCATCCTGCTGCTGCCATTAATCTGTCCATCCTTTGTTTTTCCAATATTATTTACCGGTATAAATGGTGAAGACCGTGGGGGTGTCCCTGTTGCAAGATTCCACCGTCCCAGGGTAAACCATGCCTGGGTAGGCAGCAAATAATCAAGAAAGAGATAAACAGGCCGTACATTTCCGGGAAAGAGCCATTGCAGCTCTTTTTCCACATCTTCAACACCATTTATTGCCAGCAGGGTACGACTCTCTGCGGGTCCGACTTCAAGCAGGTTCTGCAAAACCGCCATCCCGCCAGCCCAGTCAGAGCTGCTCTCGCCAAACAGGGTGTTGGCACGGCTCAGTCCCTGGTGACCGTTCTTAACATAAAAGGATATCCAGTTAGCAGCCAGGCGAAAATTATCAGCTGCCCAGGGAAAATTCAGCACATACTGCAGTGCATCGGAATGGAACATCCCGTCTGCCATGATTGCCCGTTGTCCATAGAGAAGCAACGGATGACCATGCCCCCATGAGGCCCAGATAACCCCTTCTTTTTCCGTTTTCTGCTCTATGACCTGCATGGCATCAAAGAGTACCGGATACCGGCGCGGCACCCGTTTATCGTAACGGCCTTCTGCCTGGATAGCTCCCCAGCTGGCGAGTACAAGCAGGAGGGCAGTCACTGGTAGTTGCCAGGACATCTTTTTTAAATATTGAAAGATCAAAAAAACAATGGTTCCGACACCGAGTCCGAAAAAGGGCGCGGTAAAGATTAAAAAACGCTGCCCTGTTACAGAGAGGACTGCAACCATCAGCAGGGGGGGGAGAAATAAAAAATACGCACGGGTAAGCCAGGCAAGGGTCAAGACCCCGAGACAGGCAACAAAAAAACCCGGTACACCACCGCAGCTTTCCCGCATCAAAAGCGGAAAAGGGGTTGCGGACTGTTCGGAAACAGCCACTCCCGCCGGACGAAAGGGCGAGTTGGTGCTATCGGAAACAATATAGCTCATCATTCCCTGCATGGTATCCCAGTATTTCATCGGATTGAGAATGGAGAACCCCTTCCAGAAACCGACCAGCAGCAGGAGGCAGCCTGCTGACAGAAGAACCGGCAACAGTCGTTTAGGAGAGCGGACAGCGATGAAGAGAACAGCAACGACAAAGGGGATACCGGCCAGGGCAAAGACCGGAATATAGGATTGATCCCACCACCATAAAAAAAGCAGCCCCACAAGGCCAAATCCTCCTAAAAAGCCATACTGTTCCCTGGGGGACTCTGCATCGGAAAAGCGCATGGCCAGCCAGGCCAGCAATACAGGAAGGGCAACATTCAAGGGGTCTGTATCGCACCAGCCTACGGAACTTCGCCCGGCAAGCATAGGGGAGAGCAGTGCAACAAAGGCAGCGGCCAGCCCGGCGGCCTTTGCTGCTGTTCGCTGCGTCTCCTCTCTGAGTACCCCCTTGGCTCTGAGCAGCAGATCTCGGGTCAGAAGATAGACGGGAAAGGTAAGTAAGGCACCGAGAAAGGCGGGAAGGAGCAGGGCAACCCACTCAAGCCGGGTTCCAGTTATAGTGCTGATACGGGCAAGCAGCACCGATAACAAAGGCGGGGTGGCCGGTTGATTATACCCTGAGGGAACCTGCCTGCGCTCATCAAAGGTTGAGTAGGTTCCATCCTGCAGCTGTTTGGCCATCTCAAGATAATAATAGCTGTCAACGGTGAGCATCAGGGGGATCTGCTGTTCAGCAAAAAAATAGCGATCCTTATTGTTCTGCCAGCTAGACAGGGAATCGATACGAATATAAAAACCTGCCAGCAGGATTATCAGCAGGATAGCGGGAATTGTTATATTTTTTTTTATCATTACTCTTAATTATGGCTTAATTCCTGTTGGTAACCATTTCTGGTCTTTTACTTTTCAAACTTCCCTTAGAAATGCAATTTTTCCCAATCTACTCAAACTATCCTTATTTATGATATAGCTCTGTTCAGAATCAAAAAGCCATACTATTTTAGTTCTTTTGTTTGTGGGTCTGGCTGGAACTTCTGCATATCCGTCAGTGAAAATAATAAGACCATCGTAGGAACGGTCTTTATCAATATAATGAAGCACAGGAGTAAAATTGGTTCCCCCTCTTCCTGTAATTTCAATCTCCTTTTGAGCTTTCTTTAAACTTAACTTTTCACCTTTTATTTCTGTGTCAAAACAAATCACATCAATTGTTTCAATCCCATAAGTAAAAAATCTATTTATAATTGAAAATGCTTTTTTTAAATTATAGCTACTGACAGAACCGCTGACATCAACAGCAAATAATAGTTTCGTTGTAAAATCTCGTCGGGAACCCATATACAGAAAACCATATCTTCGGCTTGGTTTCATCCGTGTTAACCGTCTCTTATTTGAAAGAATGGATGAACGAAATGATTTCAAGATGGTTCTGTAATTAATTTTAGGTTTTAAATTTGCCAGTATTTTTTCT
>DAOVTM010000178.1 GCA_030633145.1 Desulfobulbaceae bacterium | reverse complement strand
CTCCTGCGTGGTAACTTTGAATGACCGCTCCAGCGGTCGATGCGAGACAGACGGAGTCTCGCAGATAAGCGCAGACTTCGAGCTCGCTTACCTGGAGCGTCAGTTTCCGTTCCCACAGACGGAGTCTCGCAGGCTCGCTTACCTGGAGCGTAGGAACAAGAGGAGGTAAAAAATGTCCCGGCTAAAGTTGGTAGCCGATTTTCTGATGAGGAAACTTTTATGACTCCTCTATCCTCATATCTGTTGCAGGTGAAAGGATGAGGCAGTAATCTCAAAAGAATATTTCAGAAAAAGAATCGCATGCCAAACATCGGCACAGTTGATAATAGTTCTTGACATTAACATCTGGTTGATATATTTTAATTAAGAATAAATTTTATTTGACAGGTGTGTAAACGAAACAGTAAGAAGCATTTAGCTTTCCCTGGTGAAAACAAAAAAAAGCAATGAGCATAAACATTCAACAAAAAGGAGAACAGAAATGAAAAAATGGAAATGCACGGTGTGCGGTTATATCCATGAAGGTGAAGAAGCACCTGAAAAATGTCCGCTCTGTGGAGCAGCCAGGGAAAAGTTTGTTGAAATCAGAGAAAAGGACGATTCTGTTGCCCCGACAAGCACAAAAGAAGAACAGCCACGAGAAAATGAGGTGAGCAAAATGACGCAGCTTGTCCTGGAGAATTTCCTCCACCCGATCAGCGTTCACAGCCCCAATGGAATCATCCCCATGGTTGTTCTTTTGCTTGTTCCGGCTGTCCTGTTTAGTGCTGACAGCTTTGCAACTGCGGCATACTACAGTCTATTGTTCGTGCTTTTGGCGATGCCGCCGGTGATGATCACCGGTTATATCACCTGGAGGAGCAAATACAAAGGGACAAAAACTGCTCTCTTTACCATGAAAATTGCCGCCGCCTGCGTTGCGTCTGCTACGCTGCTGGTACTTGTTGTCTGGAAAACAGTACAACCGGATGTACTCACCGCTTCTGCCGGTCGCTGGCCCTTCTTTCTGTTGTCGCTGCTGTTACTTGCTTCAGTGGGGATTGCGGGTCATCTCGGAGGGAAGTTAGTCTTTTCAAACACGAAATAATTTTTTTTTTAAGCACACCCAGGTGTGCATAATTTTACTCTCAACCAAACAGGAGGTATTATGGCAAAGAAAGCGAATGTCGGCTGCGCCCGCCCCACAGGTGGCCCGGTCGGTGAGGAGCCAACTGAAACAAGTCAGGAACAACAGACAATCAAAAAGGAGGAACAGAGCATGATAATGGTGGGACAAAAGGTGCCTGATTTTGAGGCACCGGGATATCAGAAGGGAGAGTTCATAAACGTCAAACTTTCAGACTATCTGGGGAAGTGGGTATTGCTCTGCTTCTATCCAGGTGACTTTACTTTTGTCTGAGCTACTGAAATTTCGGCGGTCGCCGAAAAGTATCCTGAGATACAGAAGCTTGGTGTTGAAGTTCTGTCCATGTCCATTGACTCAATGTTTGTTCATAAGATGTGGGATGACGATGAGCTGAAAAAGATGGTGGACGGTGGTGTCCCCTTTCCCATGCTCTCCGATGCCGGTGGCAAGGTCGGCAAGGTGTATGGCGTTTATGATGAGAATAACGGTGTGGAAACCAGGGGTCGTTTCATCATTGATCCTGATGGAGTGGTGCAGGGCTACGAGGTACTGACCCCGCCGGTGGGAAGAAATGTCAACGAGACCATTCGTCAAATTCAGGCCTTCCAGCTGGTACGGGAAACTGGAGGCGCAGAGGCAACGCCTTCAGGATGGCGGCCTGGCAAGCAAACCCTGAAACCGGGGATTGATTTGGTTGGCAAGGTATGGGAGGTCTGGAAAACCGAGAATGCCTTTGACTGATAACATTTAATACAATCGAGACAATTGGGTTTAGTTGTTGCCGGTATTGATACAGGCAGGTTTACTGCCTGGTCATGCCGGTGTTCAGGGAATTCCATCTCACCCGAATTATCCCCCCATTAATGTTTGTCTTTGATGCAAATACAGCCTGGCGGCAGTGGTGACACACCTGCCATATTATCCTCACGCCCTTTGTTGAGGGAATGAATGTCGTTTTTTCATTTTCTTCAAGAAGGGTTTCACAAACACAAATACCAGTCGTCCTTTTGAGCCAATGAGGGCTACCAACTTTAGCCAAGACATTTCCGCACCACTCTCGTTCCTACGCTCCAGCGTGGGAACGTCACCCAGACGATCCATCGTCCTGATGAGACCGCTGGAGCGATCATTCAAGGTTCCCACGCAGGAGCATGGGAACCAGAGAATCGTCGGTTCAGAAACTGCTCTGCGTTCAAAGCGTTACGATGGCTCACGTCGAGACCATTATTTTCAGGGAATAAGATTGTTCTTCATCGGTCTTCATTAAAGTCCGGTATGCCGGGTCTCTTCGCTTCTGCGTGGAGAGACTGTACCAGGTAAAAACTCTGGAACCTTGAACTCTGCCGTCATCATTACTCCGTAGCCTTTCACCCCCTAATTGACAGGCAGGTACTGTTGATAATCTGCTCACTCCTGGCGCATTTTTTGCAATAACAGATAAAATGGCGTCAAAATATGGGCAGCCAACCACACCGGGGACACTGAGGGACGAACACGAAATATCGTGGATTCCTATCTGTCTCATACCTGAAGGGATATAAAAAGAAAGGAGATACCTATGGAAACACTAACCAGTACACAAAAAAATAACGATTGGCACCATCTGCTGCTTGAACTGCTTGACGATAACGACCCTCGATTTTTCTCAGCAGCAGCCAGATATATCACTGAGGTTGTCCCTGCTGCTCGTTTAAAAAACTACCTTCTCTGGCTGAACAAAATTAGTTGAACGTATCGCCCCCTGCGGACGGATTTAATCCGTTACCTACCTCTCTGACATTTTTCTTTAGTAATGTCACGAAAATGGTGCGCACAGCGCACCCTACACTTCTGTTTTCGGAGTCTGCGCTTACCTGTAGGGTGCGCTGAGCGCACCAACAAGTGTTGCATGGTAGCAAGTGTCAGATAAGCGGAGACTTCGACTACTTTCTGGACAATATGAAGGATACCAAAAACTCAATGTCAAAATGTAGGTCAAATGAGCAGATCATCGCCTGGGTGGACGCACCTCCCGCACCATCGCTCCATTACTGTCGCTCAGGACAAGAATGGCAAAACGGCTGACCGAATCAATCTCGTCCGTGTTGAGCGAAGCATAATCAAACCGGCCTCGTAAATCCGTATAGCCATCCTTGTAAAAGGTAACCTCTCCGCTGCCAGTTCTGGAATAGACCTTAATGTAAACCTGTGAGAGTGGATTGCCCTTCTTTTTATCTGCCACCCGCAGTTGACCATAGTTCTCCATCAGGTCAACCTGTAACCCGTTCGGGTAATAGGGGGTAAGTCTGCTGATGCCTGCCGCAGTCACCTCAATCATCAAATTTTGTTCTCTGAGCTGTTCCGGCACCTTGATTTCAATCGCTTCATCACCATCTAACTGGATGGTATCAGAACGGTTGGGCTTGATAAAGGTGAATTGCGTGCCCACATCCTGGACAAAGGGTTTGCGCGAGAAGAGCAGTTCTATGTTCATGGGATAATAGTTAATCACGCATTTGCGGAGATTTGCATGGTCAATTTTCAAGACACTGGCCTCCAGAGCAAACTGTAAACGTGGTGCGGTATCAGCGAGCATGGTCTGAGCCTGGGTTCTGTTCTCAGCATCAACGACCGCAAAACTTTTGCCGTTTATCTCGTCAACCTGAGCCAGGATGTCCCGAAACATGTTGCGCCAGCGATCAACAGGGGTGTCCCGGTATTTTGCCGCAATGGTCGCAGCCTCCTCTGGCTTGCCCTGAAAGAATGCTATATAGGCGGCCATGTAATCGTAGGGTAGGTCCATTTCCAGCCTGGCATTATTTACTGCCTTAAAAAAACTGATCGCCTCTGCAATGCGATCCTGGAACAGCATATACACCACAACGGTCATCTTATCCTCATCTGTCAACACGGGCCGGTAGGTCAGGGTCTTCATGAAGCTCTCGTATTGCTCATAAAACTGCTTGTTGAGGATTTTATGCTTTTTACCCAGCTTATAGACACGACTATTCACCAGGGGCCAGTACTCCTTATGCTCATAGGTGTGACGAATAATCGGGTCAACGTCCAGCAATGGTGACACAAGAATCCGGCCAATGCTTCCTGGCAGAGCTGTAAACGGCAGATACTGACGAATCCTGTTCTTCAGATCATGATAGATCGAATACGACCAGAGGGTATTGTTATACACCTTTCGATCAGAAAGCAGGGCAAGGGTTTTTTCAAAAAAGTCCCTGTCACGCATCCGCCAGGCGATCATATCAAGGTTCAGGCGATTAATATTGTGTTCATCGATAAAGGCAAGCACCTCTGCCCCGGTACCGGACTGGGAGACATATTCCCAGCTATTCAGGTCGATTGCATCGACTTTTGACACCACCTTAAAGAAAAAGGGTTCTGCTGCCGCAACCACCTCACCATCCTGAGCCAGGTGAACAGGATAATGCGGAAACTCCCCCTCTGTGGGGAAATAAAAAAAGTATTCCTGCGACCCTGTTGAATAAGGCTCAAGCACTGCATGTCTGCTCCTGGTCTGCATTCCGCTGAGAACAGGTATTGCCCCAGCCGGGATCTGCTGGAGGATATCAACCTTACGCCTGGATGATGTGGGATTGGAAAGAACTATCTGACAGCCATAAACCCGGCCTTTCTCAAACTCGCCCGTCACAAATTTGTCAGATCGTTCATTATTTTCATACCTGTATCTATCATCCAGGGCAAAGAAACTCTGGTTGACCAGGAGTACGGGGTTCTCCATGTCTCCCGTATCCTTCTGTACCTGCTGATGAAAAAGGATAAGATCACTGCCAGCCGTGAAGATCAAGGAGCCGTCCTTATACTGGTACTTATGCTCCTTTGCCTTAAAGGGGAGATCCAGTACTGCCAGAGCCAGGAGTATCTCTGTAAAGCTGTCCCCAGCCTCAGACAGGTTTCCTGACAGGAAACCGCCTGTTCCGTCCCAGTTGGCATACTCTTTCCAGAATCCATCTATCTCAATAAGGTCTGCTGCCTGATTATGGATCTGTCTGTGATAATAATTATTCTCCACCCATTCGTTGGTTTTTTCCAGCTTTCGATAGAGCTGACGGATAGACGCACGTCTTTTCAAATCAACAGCCTTGCGCTGCCTGCTCTCACGCTCGTGTGCGGCAACTCTGGCCTTTCTCACAGCCTTTTTTTTCAAAAGGGCGGTATCTTTTATCTCTTTAATCTGTTGTATTAATATTCTGCCAGCCCTGGTTTTTGAAACAACTGGCATGGGCGCATCAGCAGATGTTGTAAATTGACTTTTGCCGGGCAAGGCAAACCCCAACGGTTCAGAAATCACCTCTGCAAATATCATATCCCCATCGTTCTCTGCCTCCTCCATGACCATTCCCAGTTTATCCGACCCTGCTTCAAGACCGCTGCTTTGCAGGGCAGAGTCGAAATGCCTGTTGAATTTCTCAATATCAGGCGGGATAAGATCATGCAGATCCTTGAGATGGCGTGCAGTACTCGTATGCTGCCCTTTCATCTGTTGTGCCAGCAAGGCACGTTCGAACATGTTCAACCGGTTGTAAGACCATGGCTCAAGATACCCATCCAGGGGACGAGCCAGCAACCAGTCATCAATAAAGGTGGTATCCTTTTTACTGGCAATATAGGGCTGAACAACCTCCTTAAAAAAGATCGGATCCTTCATGGCGAGAAAGAGGTGCAGTTCATGACACCCGTATTTATTGTACAACTCCTGCTTTTTTTCTCTGCTGTATTCGGGCCAGTTGATGATGAAACTAAACTCGGCCAGGGTTGGATCACTGTTCAGGGCAGTGAGCAGACGATATGCCGTTGACACCGAATCGACAACTTCAAGTCTGGCACTGAGAATATCTGCCACGGTGAAGGTCTCGCCTTGACGCACAACCGTTGTTCGTTTCTGCTCAACAAAATGACTGTCAGGATCAAGCAGACGCTGCAAGCGTAAATCCTCTGTTTTTTCCTGCTGCTCCTTGACTGGCAGCTGCCTATAGACTGCGCTGGTTCCGTTTACCGCATATACATGAAGTTGTTGGCCTGTGGGAAGGTTATTGACAGGCAGGGTGACCACCCCGTTTTTGTCCGGCTCAAGATTAAGTGCTATGGGTGAGACAGCATCGAGAAAATCAAAGCTGCTGAATTGATCGGATATCCTGAGACCAGTATCATCCGGCGGTTCACCGGGACTCATCAGGTAATCGTGCATTCCCTCTGCTGACAGCGAATTGTACACATCTCCTTCATCGGCCTGATCACGGGTGCTGGACGTTGCCTTTGGACTCCAGGGATTGAGGAGAAGACTTGGCCTGGTCAGCATGTTTCCAGGAAAGCTCCTGCCCTTTTTTCGCTCCATGACGTAGCGGTATTCATCACCAATCCTGCGACCGGACAGGTACTGTGAGACCGGATGAATAAGCCTTACAGCTGTCGGGCGGCGAAAGGAAGGCACACCAAGACGATTGAAGATATTGTCAGTCACATAGCGGGTCATTGCCAGATGCACCCTGGTTCCGGGTACAGCATTTCCGATTTTTACAAAGACCTCATCGTCTGTAACCTTGACCTGCTCAATCTGGAGCGGAAACGATGCCTTCTGCTCCAGGACTCGATTCTTGCCAAGCAGTTGTGTACCTTCCACCTTACCAGCAGTAACCCTGATCCTGGTTATCCGCTGATCCGGTTTGGTCATCAGGCTATAGTCGCCTGGCGGGAGATCCTCTATCAACAGATAGCCGGCTTTCTGCCGGATATGGGTAATGGCATCCCTGACAAACACGTTACCACGAGTTTCCAACAGTGAAACGACCTTGTGCAGCGGTCGATTATCAAGGTGCATCACCGGTATCCGTAACGGTTCACCAGCCAGAATATGGTGGATCGGCGTGTGTGAGGCCATGTCTTCAGGAATCTGCCAGGTGTGACCGGTCTCTTCGGGACCACTCATGGTTATCCAGACAATATCCTTGAGTGTACCTAAATAGACCCTCCCCCTGGCATCGGTCTTCAATGATGTCTGAACGGTTTCTTTGAAATCACGGTGCTTGATTTCCAAGTGTACTGCACGGCCATCATGTGCTTCACCGTTGCGGCCCAGGAGTTCGGCCACATAGCCGTCAGCGGTACGGCGGAGAAAAATATCCTCTATTTTTTCGCTTTCATAGATCTGGTTTGCAGCGATTGTGGTCTGGGCAGAAAGATCGATCTTCTTGCCTGAATTCAGGTTTTGAACTTTACCGCTCAGGGTAACCGTCATACTGCGCAGCCGATTTGGCACCCGAAAGCTGTGAATCGATTCTTTATCGTTATTCAGGGTAAAATCATTGACCTGTTTTTTCGCCTTCAGATCATCCAGATCCAGGGAATGGATGGTCAGTGTCGGGTTTTCAAGGAGCGATATATCCACTGGTTCACCGTGCAGGAGCAGTTCCGGCCGCACGGTTACAGTACATTCTTTTCCCGCAACCAACTGTTCCCGGTCAAGATAAATACCCGCCTTGAGGTGATATTTTTCATCGAGATGCTGAAAAGAACGGAGTACGGAAAAGTCAGCGGTCAAGACAACCTGTTGTTTTTTGGGGCTACCGCTGAAGGGGACATGTATTTCCCCGTCTTCCGCCTTATACTCGGTGCCTGCCATCCAGAGCGTTGCCTCCCTGATCGGTTTTCCAGTGGTATCGTAGAGCTTGAAAACATGACCGGCTGCACCGATTCTTTCTGTAAAGGTCAGCTGTCCCATGCGGATAAGGGCTCTGCTGCTCACCCCGTTGCCAATCAGTTCAATGACATAGACACCTGCGTGTTTTATTTCCGGAAAAGTGAGCGTTTCAACATGTCTGCGCATGGGAGGGAGCGAGTATTTTTTGCTGCTCTCTCTGTTGGGTACCAGGCCGTCCAGCTCTATGCCCGTGGTTATTTCGCTCAGTTGCTGGCGGTAATAACTGGTTGTATTGATGTCATAGACCTTGACGGTCAGCTCATTTATATTTTTCAGAGCAATATCCAGCGAGACCTGT
>DAOVTM010000326.1 GCA_030633145.1 Desulfobulbaceae bacterium | reverse complement strand
GAACCACCCTCCCTGGTGTTGATATTATTAACAAAGGAGGAGACCCGCTCCGAATAGCCGTCAAAATACTGCAGGGCAATCTCCACCTGCACCATATCTTTTTCCCCTTCGATAAAGATGGGCTGGGGATGGACAACGGTTCGTTTCCGGTTCAGGTACTCAACATAGGATACAATGCCGCCCTCATAACAAAAATTGTCGTCCGCACCGCTCCGTTCATCATGGAGCTGGATACGAACACCCTTGTTGAGGAAGGCCAGTTCCCGCAGTCGATTACGGACAATTTCATACTTAAAGGTGGTGGTTTCCTTAAAAATTGAGGGGTCTGGCTTAAAGGTAATAATGGTGCCGGTGTGTTTGCTGGTACCGACTATTTCAATATCACCGGTCTGCTCGCCACAGCTATATGACTGTTTATAGACATTGCCGTTGCGCCATATCTCGGCGGTCACCTCGGTGGAGAGGGCGTTGACCACTGACACCCCAACCCCGTGCAGGCCACCAGAGACCTTGTACGAGGAGTGGTCAAACTTACCACCCGCATGCAGGGTGGTCATAACCAGTTCCAGGGCAGTCATATCCTCTGTGGGATGCTTATCCACCGGAATGCCGCGCCCGTTATCGGCCACCGAGACTGCACCGTCAGCCATCATGACAACACGAATATTATCACAGTGACCGGCCAGGGCTTCATCAATGGAGTTGTCAACCACCTCGTAAATCAGGTGATGCAGCCCCTCTTCTGCGGTATTACCGATATACATGGCAGGTCGTTTCCGCACTGCCTCCAGTCCGTCAAGAACCTTGATCTGTTCAGCTCCGTAGTCTGACTTTTCCTGTTCACTCATATATTTTCCCTTGGTAGTATGCCGGGTGAACCTTCAAGCAGTATGAAGGTATTTTTCATCAATTAGAAATAAAAAAATAGTCTAACATTTTCCACTGTTTTTTGGCATAAAAAAATGATTTTTTTTATGGAATTCTATAATGATAGGATAGAATAAAGCTGGGTTGAAGACAGGAAGCCTGGAAAATTACATTTACTTTCATTTCAATTCACTCTATCATTCGTTGTAATGCATTATTTTACCTGAAATTAACGCCCTGCTGGTGGATTTTATTGTAACGTAGAAAAACACGACGTTACTCTTTTTCCCATGCTCCAGGTAAGCGAGCCTGCGAGGCTCCGTCTATTGTCGCATTCCCACGCAGGAGCGTGGGAACGAAGGAACGAACGAAGGTTAAGAAATACAAATTTCCACACGATAAACATACTGTTTTATTTTATATTTTCCAGTGCTTAAAAAACTATTCAAATTCACATTCTACACTGCTCTGCTTACCATTGCCGCATTGATCGGAAGTGTGGTAACCATCAATACCAGCCTGAAGAGTACTAAGTTCAGAAATAAACTCCTCCAAACAGTGGCAGCCTCCCTGGATGGCAACCTTTCCGCAGACTCACTTTCCATCGGGATAGACAGAAATCACCTCAAGATCAGTGGAAAAAATCTACGGGGAACCCTGCTTGATAATTCCCTGCAACTGGAAATCAGCGACAGTAGATTCAGGTTTACCTTTACCGACCTGCTACAGGGAACATTTTTCCCAGACACACTCGTGCTTGACAGAGCCAGAGTCAGCTATGCTCCGGCTCCATCCGACAAGACAGACAAGACAGACAAGAACTTCAAACTTGCCACCATCCCGGCAACCATCAACCTGCTCAAGGAATTTCCAAGGCAGGGTACCAGCATTGAGGTGATGAACGGCAACCTGAATCTGGCAGGTACCAGGCTGAGCAAGCTGTTTATCAAAACCAAGCCCGCAGACTTGGGTACCGGTATCGAACTGCGTGGTGAAATCCTCCTCAAAGAATCCCCAATACCATTCCAGGCAGCCGGAACAGTGCGCAACTCGTTCAGCAAAGGGTTGTCTTATTCATTTTCCATGGGAAGCGATTCCATTCCCCTGCCCCTGATCCACCCATCCTCCTCCTTCTATTTCTCACAGGGAACGGCCCAACTCAACTGCACAATCAGCGGTTCAGAAGAAGAAATAGCCACAGACGGAACCATCACATTCCTTGACCCTGGCATGATGGTTGCTCCAGGGACAGAGGATTCCGACAGCCGCCAGGAAAAGCACTATCAGCTCAAACGCGCCACCCTGGGATTTCAGGGTGAGCTGCGCCAGGGAAGGGTTAACCTTTCCCAACTGAACCTTCAAGGGGATGGGTTTCAGTTACAGGGTTCTTTCCTTTTTGACCGTTCAAGTGGAGTAAGTCCGTTCATGGATCTACACCTCAAAAGTGGTATCATGGAGACAGCCACCCTGAAAATGCTCTTACCGGATCCCTATATCAATGACTGGACGACACAGACCATCTTTCCCATGCTGCAAAACGGTACAGCAGAAGTAACCGATTTCCGGCTGGCAGGGTCACTGCAGGAGATAGGAAACCTGGTCAGGTACAGCCACTGCCTCTCCTGGGACGGGGTTCTGCGCAATATTGACACCAGCTACACCACACAGGATACAGTCAAGGAGCTGGGGCGTGTTCACACCGCTGCCCTGAGTATGCGTGGTAATGTCCTGGATATCAAGGATATCAGTGGCAAGAGGGCAGGTTCCACTTTGAGCAACGGCAGGGTAAAAATATCCGGTGTCTATACTTCCCCGGCTGAGTTGACAACTGATATCCAGGGATCCTTTGCCATGGACTGGCTGCATCAACTGATTAAGGACGGTCTGATGGGAGACACTATGCGGGAGCAGCTCCAGCCCCTAGTCAACTTGTCTGGACAACTCAGCGGCAAGGTGCGCCTGAACCTGGATCTGGGTGAAAAAACCACACTGCAGGGGGTGCATGGCAAGGGCATCATAGCCCTGGTAAAAATTGCTCATACTGCAATGATCTTTCCCATCCGGGTTCAGCGGGGTGAATTTACTCTCGTATATCCCGGAAACTCCGTGATCAAAGGGGATGGATACTGGGGGAAATCCCTGTTTAACGGCAGCCTGAAGGTGGTCGAACTCTTCAGGGAGCAACAGTTCAGCCTGAATATCCAGCCCGATCTGGCACAACTTAAAGACAAACTGACCGACGACAAGCTACTCCGTTCCCTGGCTCCCTGCATTGTTACTCTGCCGATACAAGCAGGAATCACCCTGCGCGATCATACTGTCAGCAGCAGTGGCAGCCTGGATTTTACCCGCCTGAAAATAAGGGAGGGGGATCCGTTATGCCGACAGATAACAGATGCCTCTTCCCTCTCCAAAGCAGAATGGAGAGCGGTAATCAGTAAAGGAAAATTAAACGTACAAAAACTGGCTTTTTTCGCCAGCAAAGGCAGCATCTCCAGTGCTTTTACCCTGAAAAAGCCCCCTGTACAAAAACTCACCCGCCTCAATCTGCGGGCAGTGGATTTTCCCTTATCCTCTATGGGGTTGATCCTGCCAGAATATGAGCAATGGCTTAGCGGAAAGGTGAACGGAACATTGAGCAGCAAAGATCTCCAACTTGACACCCTCTGGCAAAATATTGATGCCAATTTCAACTGGCAGTGGCATGGGGAGATTGACTGGCCCCCCCTCTCGGTCATCAATATGAATATTGATGGACAACTGAAAGATGGAGCCTTACAACTCCAGGGAAGGGATGTGCGGCTGAAAGATTTCAACCCTGAATACCCCTTGACCTTTCAGGCTGATCTACACATAAACCCGCTCTGGAAAGGAACAATATGGCTGCACAGCAAATTTTTTGATCTCAGCTCCAGTCCCAGTCTCTTCCGGGAGGGAACAACCAGCCTGAAGTCCAGCCTGCCCATTGATACCATCAATATATTTGCCCGCTGTGATTACCTGCGCTACCAGAAACTGCTCTTTGAACCCCTGCTCCTACAGGTTCATGCCGATGCTGATACCATTTACATCAAACAGGGTCTTCTTGAACAGGCTAGAGATTTCATCTGGCTCACCGGGCGACCAGCAAGGGACTCCATCGTCTATCACTCCTATTTCAAACTCACCAGGCAGCCTGTTGCCTCGCTCATGGCCATGATGGGGTTTTCCAACGACATCATCTCTGGAAAACTGGATATGGAAGGGAAACTGACTGCCAGGGTCAGCAGCGGAGACACGATTTTTTCCCGTACCAACGGTCCGATTTCCTTTGAGGTGACGGACGGAACGCTGGAGTCTTTTTCTACCCTGATCCAAATCCTGGACATGATCAGCCTGCAGAATATCTTTGAGAGTCAGCAGATTCTGCAATGGAAGAACCGTTTTCATTTTCATAAAATACAGGGAAAACTCACCCTTGACCACGGAATATTCAAGAGCGACTCTCTGGTGATGAATGCTCCGGCCTTTGACTGCTTTGTCCAGGGCAAGATTGACCTGATACGAAACACAGTGCAGGCACAGGTCAAATTAACCCCTTTTGGCACCATCAGCAAGATCGTCAAGGCGATCCCCTACATAGGGTATGTACTCACCGGCAAGAGCGGCGGTCTCTTTGACTACAGCTTTTCTGTACTGGGTGAGCTGGCCAGCCCCGAGGTGGAATACACTCCTCTGGTACATACCATTGACAGCCTGACCGGGTATGTCAAACGGCTGGTTCAAGGGAGAGAAGAGGTTGCGGAAACAGTGAACGAACAGATGGCTGAGGACTTGAAGGACAAAGAGGCATTTATTCGCAGGATGGGGCAGGAAATCGGTTTATTTATGTTTGCGCAGCCAATGAACTAACTGCTCCATTCCCTTAGCTGTTGATACCTGCTCTGCATAGCCAAGCAGCTCCTCGGCCTTTTTACTGCCGCCCAACTCCGCCAGCCGTTGTTGTTCGGCAAGAAAACGGGTCATTTTCGGCTCCCGCTCAATGGCAAGCACT
>DAOVTM010000242.1 GCA_030633145.1 Desulfobulbaceae bacterium | reverse complement strand
GGGAGCTAAACACGCAAACCGGTAAGTTTAAACATTTTAGCTGGGTAACAGATTTGACGGTTACTGAAAAAAATATGTTCAAAATCATGCGTGGAGGTTGTGCTCGTTGGAAAATTGAAAACGAGACGTTTAATACCTTGAAAAGTCAGGGATATAATTTTTGACACAACTATGATCTTGGGAAAAAGAATCTCAGCATAGTTTTTGCTATGCTCATGATGCTGGCTTTTTTAGTAAACCAGGCTCTGCAACTTTGCTGCTCACTTTTTGGTGCGATTTGGCGAAAGGCCGGTACCAAAATACAACTATGGGATGACATACGATCTTTGTTCAAGTGCTACAAGATTGCTTCTATGGAATCGCTTTTTCGTCATCTATACAAGGGGGGATTCGAGCAGGAACTTCCTGAATACCCAGACGATTAAAAAGTAGCGGTCAGATGTCAAAGAACAAAGGATTCCAACAATTTTATAAAATTGATGCTGGAGCGGGTGTATAGCTATGTACAAAAAACACGAAATGACCGAAATTTTGTTATTTTCAATAGGTGCCAAAGCTAAATCAAAGAATTAATGCCTCGTTGAGGCTCTATATTATGATAAAGTAAGTTTATTTTATATAGTCATCGTCACTTCGGGAATTGCTGATTGCTTACCAGTGTTTACCCTCAAATGCAAGTATGATACTTTGATTTTGTTCCTTCTTTTTCACTGGCTGCGTACCTTCTTCTATCTTTTTCAGAAAGACTATGATAAAAGCATTCCATCTGCTTTTCAACTTCGGAGGAATAACCAATCATAAGTTATTTATCTCCCCTTCCTAATTAAGATCCCTCGTTCCTGCAAGACGGAGTTTTGCAGATAAGCGCAGACTTCGGGCTCGCTTATCTTCAGCGTGGGAATGCGGTCTGGACGATCCATCGTCCCAGCGAGACACCGTCTGTGAGAACAAGAGTAACCCGGCCTACAGGTAAGGGGATTGAAAGACATAAACTTAACCCAATAAAAAAATCATGAAAACAAACAAACCCGAACACACCGACTTTCTCGAAGCCACCTATCAAAAAATATTCCCCCCGGATTCGGACTATCGGGAAAAGGCCACTGCCAGGCTGGATCAGTTGACCATGCCCCACTGGGCCTTGGGCGACCTGATGGATCTGGCAGTGGATCTGGCCGGTATAACCCGTTCCATGACCCCGCCGGTGGAGAGAAAACAGATGGTGGTCATGGTGGGCGATCACGGTGTCATCGCTGAAGGGGTCTCAAAATTCCCATCTGAGGTCACGGCTCAGATGGTCTATAACTTTGTCGCCGGAGGGGCAGGCATCAATGCCCTGGCAAGGCAGGCAGGGGCTGAGGTTGCTGTGGTTGATATGGGCTGTTCTGTTGATCTCTCCGAGCTGGCCAACGCAGGCAAGATAATCTCGAAGAAAATCGGGCCGGGTACCAGCAATATCGCACACGGCTCGGCCATGACCCGTACCCACGCAGTCATGGCCGTGGAGGCGGGCATCGAGGTTGCTAACCAGATGGCTCCGACCGTGGATATCTTCGGCACCGGCGACATGGGTATCGGCAATACCACCCCTTCTACCGCCATTGTCGCCACCCTGACCGGCAATTCCATTGACGAACTCACCGGTCGAGGTACCGGTCTCGACGATGAGCAGCTAGCACACAAGAAAACGGTATTGGAGCGTATCCTCCAGATCAACAAGCCAAATGCTAAAGATGGCATGGATGTCCTGGCCAAGGTCGGTGGTTTTGAGATCGGAGGCATTGCTGGCCTGATCATCGGTACAGCCGCCAACAGAAAACCGGTGGTGGTTGACGGTTTTATCTCTACAGCCGGAGCCTTGATCGCCTGCAGCCTGGAACCCTTTGTCCGTGACTATATCATCTGTGCGCACCGTTCCATGGAACCTGGCCATGGTGCCATGCAGAAAAAAATTGGCTGCCGCCCGCTGCTTGATCTGAACCTGCGCCTGGGCGAGGGAACCGGGGCTGCCCTGGCCATGAATCTGGTTGAGGCATCTGTTGCTATTCTCACCGAGGTGGCGACCTTTGCCGATGCCGGGGTCAGTGACAGCGAGAGTGATTCGTAATTCATATTGTCACCATTGACCCGATGGCGCAATGCGTGCAAATTGAATTTCAAAAATTCAATCTGCAAAAGGTCTGTATGATTTTCCGTACATTAGTAAAAAACCTGAACCACAGGATTGGTACGAGACTCCGAGCCGCAGGCGTAATAGACTTATACTTTAATATAGAAAATCGACCACTATCGTACAAGGACAGAGTTTTTTGAGAACCTGCATGGCAGTAATTTCATTTCCGGTGGAACCGTTTTTTCCCAGCCGTGTGAACGGTCAGTTCCGCTTTCTGTTTTTCCCTGGCCTGGCCGTCTTTTTCCACAAAACAGGGTTTACCGGTAAATGGATTCCTGCCTGTCCAGTACATGAGGGTGGACCACGTAGAGGGAGTAGGGGTGAAAATCTGCACCTGCCTGGGGAGTAGTTTGAGTTCTTTGAGAGCGAATTTTCGCAATCCCTTCATATCTTGGAGTCGGCAGCCTGGATGGGCGGCGATGATATAATAGGTGAGGAACTGTTTCAACCCCTCTTTGTGGGTCAACCGGTTAAACAGCTCGCGGAATTTAAGCAGACTCTGTTTGCCCGGTTTACCCATGCAGGCCAGGACATGGTCATCGCAGTGTTCTGGGGCCACCTTTAGCTGCCCCGAGACATGATATTTGACCAGTTGACACAGCCAGGGTAACCCCATTTTTCGATCTGCCAGGATCATATCATAGCGGATACCGGAGGAGACCACGACCTTCTTCACTCCTTTAAGAGTGCGCAGCTCGGTAAGCAATTTCAACTGTTCACCATGATCTATGGGCATGGTTGGGCAGATCTCCGGGAACAGGCACCGTTTATCCGTACAGCATCCCTTTTGCAATTTTTTAGCACATTCAAAACCGTACATATTGGCGGTGGGACCGCCCACATCATGGATCATACCCTTAAAGGCGGGATGGGACGTGAGCCGTTTTGCCTCAGCCAGGATGGACTGTCTGCTCCGCCAACTGACTGTCCGTCCCTGGTGGACAGCTATGGCGCAGAAATTACACTCGCCGTAACAGCCCCGATGGGTGGCTATGGAAAAACGGATCGTCTCCAGAGCCTTGACCTTGCCGTGCTGTGCATAAAAGGGGTGCAGCTCCAGCTGATAACCCAGCCCATGGTAATGATCCAACTCCTCCTGCCTGGCAACCGGCTGGGGCGGGTTTTGGATCAGGTACCGTTTATCATACCGCTGCACCAGACCGTGCGCTGTAACCGGGTCATTATTATCATAAAAGAGTTGAAACATGCGGGTAAAGGCTTCTGTATCCTTTGCCACATCCTCAAAGGGGGGCAGTTCCAGGTACTCTTTTGGTTTGGTTGTATCCAGGTAGCAGAGACCACGAATCGTTCGTGAATCACCCTGATCGCGCAGGCAGGAGGCCAGCTCCAGGACGGCTCGCTCTGCCATCCCGTAGAGGAGATAATTCGCCTTGGCATCAAGGAGAATGGAACGACGAATCTTGTTTGACCAGTAATCATAATGGGCAACCCGGCGCAGACTGGCCTCGATCCCGCCCAGAACCAAGGGACAGGTGTTCTTGAACCTGGAACGGATCAGGTTGGCATAGATCAACACTGCCCGATCCGGTCTGCGGTTGTTAATGCCGCCCGGTGTATAG
Organism: Desulfobulbaceae bacterium; assembly: GCA_030633145.1. Taxonomy (GTDB): domain Bacteria; phylum Desulfobacterota; class Desulfobulbia; order Desulfobulbales; family Desulfobulbaceae; genus DAOVTM01. The sequence continues at coordinate 2,477 of DAOVTM010000242.1, read as the reverse complement.
TCGTCCCGTTTTCGTTTTCGGCCCGAGGCGGTACGGTTGGCGACCATGGAGTCGATACAGCCGCCGCTTATTCCCCAGAATAAGCATGGTTCTCCCAAGCTCATGATGTCATCACCCTGTACATCGGGCTGGGCAATGATTCCCACCTTGAACCCGGCAGCAGCCAGTACCCGGCCAATGACCGCCACACCGATAAAGGGGGAATCAATATAGGCATCTCCGGTGACCAGGATAACATCGAGATGTGTCCAGCCCAGTTGACGCAGTTCTTTTTTGGTAGTTGGCAGAAAGGGCAATTTTACGTTTTCTTTCATGTTGTAGTACCTGGCGGGAAGAACCCATCTTGTTTCATTTTTTCCAGCAGCTTGCGATGACCAGAGGGGAAGGCAAACTGATTCAGTTCTGAACGGGTTACCCAACGAAATTCGCTGGCTGCATGCAGCACCGGAGTTTTATTGATAGCGGTTTGCAATCCACAGGTAAACGAATGCAGGGTTACCCGATACCTGGTATAATAATGGACAACAGTGGCAAACGGCTCCAGATCCGTTACCTGGAATTCCGTTTCTTCCATAATCTCTCGAACTGCTGCCTGCTCTGGGGCTTCCCCCGGCTCAAGGCGACCTCCGGGAAACTCCCAGAGGCACCCCCAGACATCATCTGGCAGACGCTGCTGGATGTACATTTGTCCGCTATCGCAGATGATACCGCAGGCCATGACAATGTCGATTTTTTTCTTTGTTTGGGTTGGAACAGGCCGCAAATCCACACTGTCAAAACGAAGAGCCAGGCACCAGTCACGCACCGGACAGGAACCACAATCCGGCCTGCCCGGTGTACAGACCAAGGCTCCCAGTTCCATGAGAGCCTGGTTAAAGGATCGGGGGTTTTCCCGTGCCAATAGCTGTTCCCCCATCTGCTGCATGAGCCGCTGGCTCTGTTTCTCTTTCGCTGGCTGATCAATATCAGCCAGTCGGCAGAAAAGCCGTTCCACATTGGCATCCCTGACCGTCAGGGGCTGCTTAAAGGCGATGGACATAATCGCTGCTGCGGTGTAGGGTCCGATGCCGGGCAGAGCCAGCAATGCTTTATACTCCTCGGGAATGGTTCCACCATATTCCTTGACCAGGATGGCGGCGGTTTTATGGATATTGCGAGCCCTGCTGTAATAGCCCAGCCCCTCCCATGCCTTGAGAATTTTCTGCTCCGGTGCTGCCGCCACTGCCTGAATATCGGGAAAACTCTTTATCCAGTTGTTGAAATAGACCACCACCCGATCCATCTGGGTCTGCTGGCCCATGACCTCGGATATCCACACCTGGTAGGGCTGGTATCCGCTCCGCCAGGGAAAAGGTCTCTGGTAAAGGGCAAACCAGTTGAGGAGTGCTTTTTGGAACTTTGGGGCAATTTTAGCAATATTGCCGGGACTGTACCTGTTGTGTCGTTTCATTATCTGGCTGGGGCCGTTATCGCTGTGGGGACAGGTTTTAGATATTTACACAAAAAACAACTTGAAAAGAGAGGCAGTTTCCCATAGTATAAATTTATAATTATATATCTTTAATCATTATTGATTTTTATTTCCCTCAAAAAAGGAGAGACCCCATGAAAACCCTTGTCGTGTATTCTTCCCAAGGCGGTAATACCCAGAAACTGGCAGAGGAGATCTTCAAGCAACTACCGGAAGATAAGGATGTTGCCGCAGTTGCCAATGGTCCGAATCCGAGTGGATACGATGTTGTCTGTGTAGGATTCTGGCTCAAGGCTGGTCAGCCCGATCCCGCAGCCCAGGAATACCTCAAGAAATGTTCCGGCAAGGTTTTTCTCTTTGCCACGCACGGTGCTGCTGCCGGTTCCGACCATGCGACCATGGCCATGAACAAGGCGGAAGAGTGTACTAACAGCGCAACAGTGATTGGCCGCTTCAGCTGCCAGGGCGAGGTTGCAGCCAAGGTCATAGAAACCGCTTCCAACAAGGATCCACAGCCTCCCTGGCTGGCAGATGCCCCTGCTGCCAAGGGACACCCCAATGGCAACGATTTTATGGATGTGAGTGAGGTCTTGATTGAGGCTGGCTTAAAGACTAAGGCTGAGCGATCTTCTGGAACCATGGTAAGCTGATAAGAACTAATGCAAAATTAATCTCACATTTTTCCAAGAGGATACGCAGTTTTTTTAATCTTCTCCTGGTTCCCAAGCTCCAACTTGGGAACCAGAGTAAATTATAAAGAGAATACGCAGTTTTTTTAATCTGCGTGAATCTGCGTCATCTGCGGATAACAATGCCCTTGAATTCACCAGTCCACATCCCTGAAGATCAACTCCTCTTTATTGCCCTTTCTCCGTATCCAATTCAAGCTGTCCTCGACCCTTTTATTCCGAATAATCTTGTCGATCACGCCATGTTTTCCGGGAAAATCCATGATTGAGAGGCCAATTATCATGGTCAAAACCCCCTGGCCCGGCAGGATCAGCAT
>DAOVTM010000225.1 GCA_030633145.1 Desulfobulbaceae bacterium | reverse complement strand
TAAATAATCCGAATCCCGGTATTGAGAAGTTCGTTTGCAAAGGGATTAGTACCATTAAACTTTGACTCCTCAAATGGATGCGGTTCAATCCTGGTGTCAAATTTTCTGCTTATCTTTATCAATTCAACCTGAGTGGTAAAGCTGTTTATCAGTCTGTTCATAACTATAGCAAGGTCAATATCACTATTTTCATTCTGTTGACCACTGCTGTATGATCCAAACAGATAGGCTTGACAGATGAAAAAATTTTTCTTTTTTAGATGCTCAAGATATTGATTCAATACTCTTATAGCAGTCGCTTGATCCATTCTCTCAGTCCGGTTATTTCATTTATCCAATGTTTGGTATATTCTCTGGTGCAGGTGTCCGTAGGTTGGTCTGAGCGCAGCGAAGCCCAACACAGTGCTGAAATTCGGAAATTCCGAATTTCTTTAGAGTTTGTTCTTTTTCAAGCTCTTCCTCAGCATAAATATTTTTAATATGTTCATTAATAGAATAGTTGAGTGTTGCTGTCCAATCAATCAAACCGTAAGCTCATCTTCCTCATCTTCGCCAAGATAAATCTTGATAACCTCTGGATTCTGTTGAATAGCCGTCGGTTCATCCTCGGCAATCTTGCTGCCAAAACTCAAGACCACGATCTCGTCGGAAATATCCATCACCAGGGACATATCATGCTCCACCAGCAGAACCGTGATGCCCATATCCCGGATACGGGTGATCAGGCGACCCACCTCAGCGGTTTCATAGATATTCAGACCGGCAGCGGGCTCGTCAAGCAGTAACAGTTTCGGTTCTGCTGCCAGGGCTCGAGCCATTTCCACGGCTCGCTGCTGTCCAAAGGCAAGGCTGGTGGCCTCTACATCCGCATATTCGGCAATCTCCAGCAGCTCCAGTAGTTCCATGGAATGCTCCCGAATCTCTTTTTCCTCTTGACGGGATGCGGGAAGATGAAACATACCAGAGATAAAACCGGCTTTGGTCCTGGCATGACGGCCCACCATCACCGATTCAAGGGCGGTCATGGAGTGGAACAGCTTGATATTCTGGAAGGTACGCGACATGCCCAGTCGGGCAATCTGATGGGGTTGTTTTCCCTGGATCTCCTGACCCTGAAAGCGGATAGTCCCGGAGGTCGGGGGCAGGTTGCCGGCAATAAGGTTAAAAAGAGTGGTCTTACCTGCACCATTGGGGCCGATTATGGCCTTGATGACACCCGCTGGCACGGAAAAACTTACATCGTCAACCGCGCGCAGACCACCAAACCGTTTATGGACAGAGTGAAGCTCAAGCATTTGTAATGTTTCCCAGCATAAATTATTCCCGACAGTGGTCACAAGCCACTTTCAACAATCTAACCGGTATTGGGAAGAGTAGCATTAATTTTTTCAAATTGGCAACTTGATTTTTTTCTTACCCCGGTTATCAGATGGTTCTGTTGTGCCGTTCATGAGTACCAGTACAAAAAAATGTTCGAGCCAAATAGTATTGATCATCGTATGAAAACAGATTTTTCTTTTCATTTTTATTTTTTGTTTTACACTGTATCTTATTCAAACTTGAGGGTTTTGCGGTAGTAGGTCTCAGTACTTTAAAAAAACGGAAACACGGTACATAATCATGCACAACAGCGAACCAGTAAAAATATTTCCCACCTTTTCATGGGATACCATAGACACGGTCATGCTTGACATGGACGGCACTCTGTTGGATAAGCATTTTGACGATTATTTCTGGGAGGTATATGTCCCTGAACATTACAGCCTGGCCCATGACATCTCCATTGAGGAGGCAAAGGAAGAACTGCTGCAACGGTATCAGCAGGTGGAATCCACCCTGGCCTGGGCTGATCTGGAACACTGGTCCCATGAACTGGGCCTTGACCTGCCCGAGTTGAAACTTCGAGTCAACCACCTCATCGGTGTCCATCCCTATGTTATTGAATTTCTTGAGTTCTGCCTGAAAGCAAAAAAGAAACTGTACCTCATCACCAATGCCCATTCCAAAACATTGTCCATCAAGCTAAACAAGACCGCCATCGGCTCCTGGTTTGACCGGGTCATCTGTGCGGAAGAGATCGGTTTTGCCAAGGAAGAGGAACAGTTCTGGCATGAACTGGAAAAAACCCTGGAGTTTGATCCCGCACGATCCCTGCTGGCCGATGATACTGAGAAAGTCCTCAATACCGCCGCAGGGTACGGAATCGGCTTCCTCATCTATGTGGCTCGTTCCAGCAGTCGCCAGAGTGTTCGTTATTCAGAAAAATATCCCTCTATTGATTATTTTAAAGAGTTGATACGGTAAATCGGTTGAGCAGGAGCATGAACAATTATAATTTATCCTCACCACTTGCTTTCTCTGGGAAAAGCTATTACATTCAAAATGTGGTTGCTGTTTTAATCCCCTTCGCAGAAAAAAAGGAGTTCCCATGAGCGATATAGATAAACGAAGGTATGAGCGGGTAGAACTGAAAGGGTACATTGCCGATATTGCCGATGGTCATTTTATTTTTGGCGGCATTATTGAAGATGTCTCTCTGGACGGACTCAGACTCAATGACCTGCCCGTTCGTTTCGGTATTGACGGTAAACAGTATCGTATCGTGGTTTCCGGAGGTCCCTCAAATAAGCATTTCAAACTAACCGTCTTTCCCTGCTGGAAAGATGAGAGAGGTTCATCCATGGATGTGGGTTTCGAGGTCGTAGAAAATAATGGAGAATGGAAGACCTTTGTCAAGCAGTTGCTGCCTGACATTTCATCCGAAGAAGATGTCTGGGATCAGTACTCCGCTGGCAAGCGTTAAGGTGGCTCAGGATGTTCTACTGAAGATATACCTGGCCAGTTCCCTGAGTGGTTCCGCCCTGGAATCAAAAGAATCAAGGGCATCAACGGCTCGTTGCACCGCCTCCTCTGCCAGCCTGCGGGTTTTTTCAATACCAAACAGGGCCGGATAGGTCGCCTTGCCCTGCTCTGCGTCACTCCCTGCAGTTTTTCCCAGCTGTTCTGTGGTTCCGGTTACATCAAGCAGATCATCAACTATCTGAAAGGCCAGCCCCACATTATTGCCGTACTCGGTCAAGGTCTCCAGCTGGTCTTCCATAGCTCCCCCGCCAATAGCCCCCATACGCACAGCAGCAGTTATCAAGGCTCCGGTCTTGGCCCGATGAATGGTCTGCAGGCGGCTGAAGGGGATCTCCTTTCTTTCACTATCAATATCAAGAAACTGCCCCCCAACCATCCCCGCTGAACCGGCTCTTTGAGCCAAGGTTGCGATGAGCCGTAATCGTTTTTCCGGGGACGGACCAGGCAGCTCAGGATTACTGAGCAGGTCAAAGGCCAGGGTCAACAGCCCGTCACCGGCCAGGATTGCCTCGGCCTCACCAAACTTTTTATGGCAGGTAGCCTGCCCCCGGCGCAGGTCATCATCATCCATGGCAGGCAGGTCATCGTGGATGAGAGAATAGGTATGGATACACTCTATGGCACAGGCCGCAGGCAGCAGCAAATGGTCAATCTGCTGGTTCTCGCTGACACATCGACTGCTCGCCAGGCAGAGGATCGGGCGAACCCGTTTTCCGCCGACAAACAGGCTGTAGCGCATGGCTGCGATATGACCGGCAAACTCTCCCTTTTCAGAGAGCATATATTGGTGTAGTCCCTGTTCCACAAGCTGTCGCTGTTCGTTCAGGTATTTTTTAATATTTATTTTTATATTTTTCATCAGGTTTGGATGCTGAAATTTTTTCAAAGGTATTTCCGGTCTGAAAGTGCCTCATTTAGTGCTTGATTTTTACGCAGGTACCATATACAGTAGTTTTACCATAATGAATACTGGTTTGCTTCAGGTGAAGCATTCGTCTGTCAACAGTGGCTGATTCAGCCCGCAGACAGACAACAGGGAATCCGGTGTAAATCCGGAACTGTCCCGCAACGGTAAGTGGATATAACCACAAGTCCGAAAACCTGCCAGTACCTCATACTACTTTGAGGGAACTTCCCGTTCCCTTACCCTTCGAGGAAAGGAGAAAGGTTACCATGAAGAACAAGAAAAGTAATCAACTGTTTGTAATCGGCCAGGATCTGCATATCATGAACCCGGCATTTGTCCAAGCCCTGGATCATTCCAACACGGCTCTGGCAGCTATGGCCAAACAACAGGTGGAAGCCGGCGCAGACGGGCTGGATTTAAATCTCGGCCCTGTAAGGAAAGAGTGCGGGAAAGACAACCGTCGCATTATCCGTGCGGTGCAGACGGTGAGCGAGGCTGTGGATGTTCCCCTCTTTGTTTCCGTCAGTGTCTTGAACCAGCCTCAAGCCATGGAGCTGATCCGGGGCAGGGCAACCGTCAACTCAATTACAGCCGATCCCGCAACCCTGGCAGCGAACATGCAACAGGCCAATGGGTTTGCGGCTCAGCTGGTTGTCCTGCTGGTTCGACCCGGCTTGACTCCATTTACGGTTGAGGAACGGCTGCAGCTGGCAATGGAGGTGCTGGAAACTGCGGAGCGGGTGGGTTTTCCTTTGACACGACTGCTTCTCGATCCCCTGTTTCACCTTCGTCCAGATCCCATGAGCTGGCAGTTGAGCAGAGGAATGCCGGACATAGATTCGGTATTGGAGAGTATTGCACTGATGGGGGAGCTGAGCAGGGAAAAGATCCGTACCATCGCAGCCCTTTCCAGCAGTTCTCAGTTTCTGGCAACAGTGAAACGAAAGAGCCTCCACGAACGGCTTCTTCCCCTCTTAATCGGTGCCGGTCTGGATGCGGTTATTCTTAACTGTCATCACCAGCAACTGATGGAGATTGCTACGCTGGAACTTCGATTACCGCAGACACAGGCCATCTCAGCCTGAAAGGGGTAACCGGTTCACATATTGTCTGCAAATTACGCAGATACATACCTTCATAATCTGCGTGTATCTGCGTAATCTGCGGATAACTCCTACCACTGCCGAACCCGTCCGGTATCAACATGGACAAAATCCGACTTGGCGTAATAGCCCACCCCGCCGCATTTAAGATCAATGGCGCAGTCCCTAAGCTGGTAGGTCTTTTCTCCGCGTAAGCGGATGTCAATGGCCTGCCCCTTCATGTGCAGGCTTTTTTTGGCCACCCCACGGCTGTTATGACGCAGCTTATTATTGGTTTTCGCTGATCGATAACCGGAAATAACTTCATACGTTCCCTTGCAGCCAAGCCCCTGCTGGATTCCCCAGAGGATATCCAGCACCTTTGGGTCAATGGAATGCACCTCTCCGGTACGAAAATCACGTAGATACTCATCAATCCGTTTCAGAGCCTGCTGGTTATAACTACCATCGCAAGCGTAGGTAATCTCCAGGCACTCACGGGTATGAGTGTGATAAAAGGAAAGTGTTCTGAGGTTGCTGGTCGCCTGGGCGGGAACAGCCTGTGCAAAAAATAGACCGGCAACAGCCTTGATCCCCAGGGAAAGGCACTGACGGCGGTTCATTACTGGGTCTTTCATGGTTTGAGTTTTACTTTACTGATGGTAGGGAACTTCCGGTAGGGGAACTTCCAGCTCCGTGAAAAAACATGTCGAATATACCTGCAAACAAAATTCTGCTGACATGATCGACAACTCTATTAAACATCTTAATCGCTCATGATAAATGTTTTTTCGCACTCCTGTCAACCCTAAGATGTACTTTTTATGGTTGACAGAGAAAAAATGATCAGGGATAGTGCTTGTTGCCTTTGTACGAACACGAAAACGGAGGCCACAATAAATACAACATAACAGCAAATCACTCTTCACTCTATCAGAACCATGGATCCTCGTTACCAGTTGTCATCCTATGATTACCATCTTCCCGAGAAGCTGATTGCCCAGCAGCCGACAGCAGAGCGGGATCAATCCCGCCTGCTGCTGGTAAATCCTGCCAAAGAGATGCTGGAGGATCGTCATTTTACAGATATTGTTGAGCTGGTACGTCCCAGAGACCTGCTGGTAGTCAACAACAGCAGAGTCTTTCCAGCCCGGTTGCACGGTCATAAGCAGACCGGTGGCAGGGTGGAGATGCTGCTCCTTCATTTCCCGGAACCTAAGCAGGAGTCGCTGAAAGGGGTGCAGCGAGCCACCGCCCTCACCCTGATGAAGAGTTCCAAGCGACCCAAAATCGGCTCTATAATCAGCTTTACAAAAACATTGCAGGCTGAGATAGAGTATATCCAGCCCGATGGCAAGGTGGGGGTCACCCTCCTCTATCCCGCAGGAAGCAACCTGGAACAACTGCTGGAGCAACACGGAGAGATGCCCCTTCCGCCCTATATCAAGAGGCCGGAGGGGTGCAGCAAATCAGACAGCAGCCGTTATCAGACCAGATATAGCTGCCGCACCGGTTCGGTTGCCGCACCCACTGCCGGTCTCCATTTCAGCGATCAGTTGATGGAGCAGCTCAGGAGCAGGGGCGTTGCCCGCACCGCAGTTACCCTTCATGTCGGTTATGGCACCTTTGCCCCGGTACGCTGTGACGACATCCGAAAACATCGTATCCATGAGGAGTTTATTGAAATATCAGAAGAGACCTGTCAGAGAGTCAACGCCACCCGGGCCGCTGGCGGTCGTATCTGGGCAGTGGGAACCACCTCTGTGCGAACCTTGGAGTTT
>DAOVTM010000170.1 GCA_030633145.1 Desulfobulbaceae bacterium | reverse complement strand
TATTGGAAGAACGCACGGATTATTTTCTTGCGTAGCTTGGGTTTAATACCCCGCTTTCGAGGAACGAGAAAGTCTTGTTTTGCGAGAGGGCTTGCCCTTGGGGATTTTATTTGTTTTTACCAACACTTTTTGAGAAGTTACGTTTATTTTAGCATTTTTTGAAATATAATTATTGGTTATTTTTACACATAACTCAGCAATCTCTGGCGAAATTTTTTTAACCGAAATGTTTCTTGATTGAAGAAATAGATTTATGAAGGCTGAAACAGAGGCGTTTACTTCAAGCCGTTTCTTCTTTATCAGAAATGATTAACGCATTCTGTTGACCTGCTTTTTCGATTGCTGAAACAGCCTTGTTTGACAGCCTGGAGACTTCAAGTGCGTCCCAAATAATTGCACAAGTGTCCAACAAAATCATGACAGTGCATCCCATTGAGAATGTATCGGGCTTGTAACATCATGAATTTTTGTAGTGGAAGCCAGTTGTTGCCTTGCAAGCTCTTTCTGGTTTTCAGGAGCAGTAATTATGGCGAGTAATTTATTATCAGAGGTAACAAAAATTTGCTCACCAGAGTTGGCAATTTCTAAATATTTCAACAAATTATCGCTGAAATCATTAATTTGAACCGTCTGCATATTCACCTCTACCTTACTACAGGTATTATCCACAAATGAGGCTATAACAGCAGATCACAAAAACAGTCATAATCTGCGCTAATCTGCGTCATCTGCGGATAAACAATGTGTCCCCGCTTACTCCTCCTCAATCCGCAAAATCTTATCCCCAGGCTGTAAACTATCCCCCACCTTGGCACTGATGCTCACCACCTTACCTGAAATCTCACAGGCAACCGGAGTCTGCATCTTCATAGCCTCCATGATGACAACCTTATCCCCTTCAGCCACCTCCTGATCAACCTTGACACTGATTTCACTGATATTGCCAGCAAAGGGAGCCCGGATATCACCGGTTTTCGCCAGGTCTATAATCTCTTCCTTGGACAGGGCTAGCACAGCTTGCACCCCTTCTACAGCTTCCGGTTCAAAAACAAAAACCCGCTGATGATGGTCAACATTGAGATACACATCGGTGTCGCCCGAATCATTCTTCTGCTTGGGTCCCACCTCAATACGATGTTCCTTACCGTCATAATCCCGGAAGACCAAGGTCTCGCCCAGGGAGAACCCTCCTTCACGGAGGAAGATTGAAGGTGGCAGCACATAAGTCTGACCAAACTCCTCTTCAAATTTAAAGAAGTTGACTGCGTCGTTGGGATGCTGCAGATAGGTGACCAGTTGCTGTTCAGTGGGTTCTCGACCGATACGCTCGGTCAGGGTCTCACGTTCCTGCTCGATATCTATGTCTGCGATATCTTCCACCCCGCCCTCTTGCTTAAGCACCACTTTCCAGTCAGCACCGAGTACCTTTTCATAGATCCAATCGGCAGGCTTGTAAAAGGGGAATGGCCCGTATTTGCCGAGCAGCAGGTTGCGCAGGTCACCGGAGGGAGACTCATAGCGTCCGTTCTGCACATTTGAGACCGCTGTGGTCCAGAGTATCTGCGAGCCGGGAGTCACAGACCAGTAATTGCCCAGTTCTTTCTGTACCTTGGGCAGCTCCTTGTGGAGGATATCCGGCATCTGGTCGAGAAAATTACCCTTGGCAGCCTGTTCCAGGCTGGAACCCATGGCTCCGCCGGGCAGTTTATGGATCTGTACTGTGGGCAGAAAGCCCTTAATCTGAGCCTCAAACTGACCGTAATAGGGACGTTGATCCCTGATCACATCCGAGGTCTCAATCACCGCCTCTTCGTCAATGCCGATTGCGGTCTTGCCCAGATCCTGCATGGTCTGGAGAACGGTCAGGATGGGGGGCGGGCCGTAAAAGCCGGTAAAGGCGTGGTCAGAGGCATCCACAATGGTCGCCCCGTTGAGGATAGCCTCGGTAATCCGTCCAATATCATTACCGTCGGTATTATGGCCGTGGTAATGAATGATGATCTCCGGGTATTGCTGCTTGATGGCATCCACCAGTTCGCCGATGCGGCGCGGGGTACCCAGACCGCCATGGTTCTTGATGCAGAGGATGATCTCGTCCCCGGTCACATCCAGGATCTCCTGCACCTTAGCCACATAATATTCATTGGTATGCTCCGGACCGGTGGAAAAGCAGATACAAGGCTCGTTGATCTTGCCCGCCTTAGCAACCTCTTCAAAGACCGCCTGCATGTTGGGGATGTAGTTCATGAAGTCAAAGGTTCGCCACACATCCACATACTTGGCAAATTCTCGCACCGTGAAGCGGATCACATTCTGCGGGTAGGGACGGTAGCCGAACAGGTTTACCCCCCGGCACAGGGTCTGGAACATGGTGTCGGGCATGGCCTTGCGCAACAGCTTCAGCTTGAGAAAGGGGTCAACCTGTTTGCGGAGAATATCCACATGCACCGAGGCTCCGCCGGTGATTTCCAGAGAAAAATAACCGGATGCCTCCCGTGCCTCAGCCGCCATCAGATCAGTATGGAGCAGGATGCGGTTTTTATAGTCAGACTGGGACATGTCCCTGGCCGTGTTGGTGATGTAGTAACCGTCTGCCTTGCGCAGGTTTTCCAGCACAGAGGTTCTATCCATATCCTGGGTAATTCGTATCATATCGCTTTCCGTTGAATCGTTGTTTTTTTGTTGTGGTCGGGCGTTACGCCGCATAAGTATTCTCGCCCTTATGGTGGATCTCGGCAATCAGCCGGGCCAGTTTGTTGACCTCGGTTCTGTCCTCGTCATAATCAAAGAGGTGTTCGTGGGTCTCCAGGAAAGAGGTGTCAAACTCACCGTTCTGGAAATCCGGGTCTTGAATCAGGTTCAGATAAAAGGGGATGGTAGTCTTCGGGCCGGTGATGACAAAGTTTGTCAGACACCGTTTGAGCCGATCCACGGTCTCGTTCCAGGACCAGCCAAACACAGTCATCTTGACCAGCAGGGAGTCATACACCTGGGGAATGGTAAAGCCCTGGTAGCAGAAACCGTCCAGCCGTACTCCATACCCGCCAGGTGAGCGATAGACCCGCACGGTCTTGCCTCCTTCTGGCATGAAGTTGTTCTTGGGGTCTTCGGCGTTGATACGCATCTCAATGGCGTGGCCGCGCATCTTGATATCGCTTTGGTCAAAGAGCAGTTCCTTGCCCATGGCCAGTTTAATCTGGGTACGGACGATATCGATACCGGTGATCATCTCAGAGACAGTATGTTCTACCTGGAGCCGGGTATTGATCTCCATGAAGTAATAATTGCCGTCCGGAGCCAGGAGAAATTCCACTGTGCCAGCGTTAAAATATCCAGCCGCCTTTGCAGCGGTGACCGCTGTCTCGCAGATCTCGTTGTTCTGCGCTTCACTGAGGTGAAAAGCCGGGGCAATCTCCACCAGTTTCTGGTTACGGCGCTGGATGGAACAGTCACGGGTGCCGAGATGAACGGTCTTACCGTTCTTGTCTGCGATAATCTGCACCTCGACATGCTTGGGCTGCACCACCACTTTTTCAAGATAGACTGAATCGTCGTTAAAGGCGGCCTTGGCCTCGCTGCGGGCAATGGGGTACTGCTCGGCAAGATCTTCTTCCTTTTCGATGCGGCGGATTCCGCGCCCTCCTCCGCCCGAGGTAGCCTTGAGCATGATCGGGTAGCCGTATTTTTTGCCGAATTCGGCCGCCTCTGCCAGCCCGGCATCACCGGCCTGCAGGTTCTGGCTACCGGGTACCATGGGAATGTTGGCCTCAGCCATGATCTGACGAGCCATGACCTTATTGCCCAGCTTGTCTATGACACCCGAAGAGGGACCGATAAAGATAATGCCAGCATCCTCGCAGGCTCTGGCAAAGTCAGCGTTTTCAGCAAGAAAACCATAGCCGGGATGGATGGCTATGGCCTCGCTGTTAATGGCCGCATCTATTACCTTGTCAATGTTTAAATAGTCGGCTCGGGGACCGTCACCGATCCAAACCGCCTCGTCGGCGATGCGGATATGCCTGGATTCGTTGTCAGGAGTCTCGTAAATGGCTACGGCTTCATAATTTAACTCCTGAATGGCCCGAATAATCCGGATGGCGATTTCCCCTCGGTTAGCAACTAATATCTTTGTTTTTTTCAATGTTTTTTCCAATGTTTTTTTCAACTTTTTTTTCAATTGCACGGCCTTCTGTTTAGTTGACCGTGATAGTTGATTACTCATGACGGGAGGTCTGAAGATAGGAACCTTTGGAACATAGCCCCCTGTTTGCCGAGTTGGCAGGTTCCTGCCTCTGATAAAAAATATTAAATGTAACAGAAATATATGTAAAAGGCAAGGAGTTCCATCAATTCGACTGGAAAGCAAGCTATGGATTCAGGCTTCAGAAGGCGAGTACGGTTTTCAGGGACAATCGTGTTGAGGGGTACAGGTCGGTTTAAAGTTCGACTCACTGTACCCCCAGAGGATCAACACGCTTAAAATGGGATGGGACTGTTAAAATTTATAGGATACTGAGAGAGAGGCTACTGGATAGTATTCAAATTTATCCAGTTCATCCTGGATTTCCTGCTTCTCATCATCAAGGATACGGATTACAGCCGGATGGTCGCCAAGACCCCAGGGATCCTCAATATAGAGCTCTGAGACAGTGGGAGATCCCTGGAACATAACTCCCAGATCCAGATTCACACCCCAGCCGTTGCTGGCATGGTTACTGGTCCAGCCGATACCAACATAGGGGGCAAAGGTGTTGTATTCAACAGTTCCCTTTACTTTGGCAAGATCGGTCAGGTAGGAGAGGCTATCATACTCAGCTGGGATCAGGTCTTTACGATATGTCCCCTCAACATACGTTTTATTGTTGTTGATATAGGCACCAGCGGTCAGACGGAAGGCATTGGCAAAGGGGTGGAGATCCAGGAGCAGGGAACCGTTGAAGAACTCCTGTTCAAAATTGTAATCAACTTGTGATATGGTGGTATCAAAGTCAAATTTTAAATAGTTGATACCTGCACGCGCTTCAAAGTAGTTCGAGATATCCACGCCTGCTTCCAGGCCAAGGCCGAGGGTTCCTCCTTTCATTCCAATGCTTATGTCACCGGGTTCTGCTGAGGCAGTGCTGCTTAAAGATAGTATGCCGACCAGAGCAATACTGACGTAAAACTGTTTCATCTGTTTTCCTGTTAAAGAGTTGACGTTTTCTTTTTACATTTTAAAGAAACATGCAGATATTGTGCCGTCTTTAACAGGAATAGAGTTTTTTGTTGAATGATGGAGAAACAGTCAGTTGTACGCAGTCATCTCGCCACTGTACAGGTGTGAGGCTGCAAGGGGAGTACGAGTCAACAATTTGACATTAAAAATCCGGCACTAAAGATATAAGCTGCTCGTTGTCCAGAAACTCGTTCCAGCTTGTGAGCAGACCCTGAAAGACCGGCACAGGGAGGCGGTGAATATCCTGTTCTTCGTCAAAGAGGCTTTCCAGGACAACCTGATCCGCACTCAGGGTCACGGAGTAACTGTTGCCGGATATCTTCTGCTCTCCCTGGGCAGCTACCTTTTCCAGTGCAGCCAGTACTTCTTCTAATGTGGCGGTTTCCTGGAGGTCACTTGCAAGATAGTCGCCCGGAATGGTGTATTCCGAGGTGGTCTGAACTCGGGGCTGGGAGGACTGGTCTCGGTAGTATCGTATTTGCGGGGTCATATTTCACCTCTTATACAGCGGATATGCTGTGTTAATGTTTGATCGTTTATTCAGGTATCCCTGAATGGTAAATCCCTTACCAGATGGGCCTTCCCATTTGGTTTTATTTTTTGTGGTTCTGTTTTTAAAGGCATGGAGGATGGCATCTATGACCTGATCCCGGTTCATGGAATCGGGAAACATGGTGGAGAATTTTTCTTTCCACTGTTTGCTGCGGGGATCATAGATTTCCACAGTGGCGGTGTAAACTCCGCTTTTATTGGCCCGAGCTTTTGTTCTTATGAGACGGGCATTTTTTGGGTCTTTACTGTTGAACCGGGAGTGAAAACCGGTGGGTTTTCCCCTGCTATTGATGACCCCTTCAAAGATATGGCTCAGGTTGATTTCGGGGCTGGTCTTGCTCCACTGCTGATTGGTTGACTTGGCCTGTAGTTGTCCTCCGGTTGCAAGGATGATGATCAGGGACAGGAGAAAAAGAGGCAGATAAGCGTGAATTGATAGTTTTTTTAGATTTGATTTCATTTTAATCCGTTATTTGGTGTGAATTCCTTTGATCCCAAACGATTGCTATCTATTTCCTGTCTGATGGGATCAATTTCATATTTCAGTTTTGTTTCGTAGAATTCAACCTGATTCATGGTAGCTCCTCGTAATGTTTTTTTAGTCATTGCTGTCTAAGTCTGGCGTAACGAGAAGCCTGGTAAGACCAGTAACCTTTTTGTTCCTGCGTGATACTGTGAAGTATAACACAAATTATTAGACTAAGGCAAGGGAGTTACAATACTCTTTTATGACAATCCTTTCCTGGTTTCACTGGGCAATTCGCCAAACATCCTACGTGTAAATGTGCTTGGTCATCAGGCAACAGGCGTAAATTCTGCATCCAAAACAAAGACGCTCTGCCGGTTATGTACTAGCACAAAATTAACTTAACATTTTTGGTCGATGAATATTGCTCCTTTCTGTAGCTCGGAGTCTTCGCTTACCTGGGTTGAGTTTTACCGATAAGCGAGCCTGCGAGACATCGAGACCCAACATGTATGGGTTTATACTACTACGGGTTACTACACACCTGGTTACAAGACCTCAAAATTCAACCCCTTCCTCCAAAAAACTATAATAATCCGTGCTGTTAAAAATTATATGATCCAACACGCTTATCCCCATAATCTCACCGGCCTGCTGTAACCGCTCTGTTGTTTCAATATCCTGCGCAGAAGGTTTTAAAGTGCCAGCCGGGTGATTATGTGCCAGAATAACACCCGAGGCACGATCCATAAGCGGGTCGGCAAACACCTCCCTGGGATGGGCATGGCTTCGGTCAATCAGGCCGATGGAGACAACCCGAATATTGATAATCTCATTGGCTCCGTTCACCGAAGCACAGAGAAAATGTTCCTGCTTTCTGTCCGCATAATGCCGGATATGCGGCAGCAGATCAGCCGGGATTTCAATGCGGATGCCCTCGGGCTGAATGCGGCGACGGGAAAACTCATTGGCAGCCAGGATCAAGGCAGCCTTGGCATTACCGATGCCGTCAAATTCGGTGAGATCCTCGATGGTTAATTTTTCCCCTTTTTCATCAATCACTGGGATTATTTTTTGGGCAAGGGTGATGACATCATACTTGCGGGAGCCTTTGCCTAACAGGATGGCAAGCAGTTCCTGGTCTGCGAGGGCAGCAGCGCCACGTGCAATGAGTTTTTCCCGAGGCCGTTCGTGTTCCGGCATTTTTTTGATGTTTTGTTTTGCTTTTGCCATAGAGAGATTACGCAGCCAACTGCAACCCATGATAAATCACAGTCAAGGCCATGGTATCAAAAATTGCCCCCGGATCAATATATTTCGGATCGACAATTTCATCAAACCGATCCCGGTCTTCATACGCATCCAGTATTGAACTACTCACCTGGACGGCATAGGTCGATTTGAGATAAGGAACATCATCAATATTGCTGCTGATTGTAGACTGAATTTCCGTATCTTCCATCTTTTCTTCGGTTACTTCACGAATGTACAGTGCTTCGTCATCACTGATAGTGAACTGATTGCTGATCTTCTCAATCATATCCTGTATTGAAACTCTTTCAGGAGGAATCCCATTGCCACCACCGCCTGTCTGACCTTTTCTCAGTCCCGGTTGTTCCGGCATGGCCACGACCCCGGTAAAGCGGACATTGGCCTTAACCACACTGGTCTTGCGTATCTGCTGCATAAGCTCTGAAACCGATCCCTGCTTGATCAACTGCGCCCCGACATATTCAGCAAAAGCTGCAAATACACCAATATGTTCAGGAAAGGTAAAAAAGCAGGTCAGAAAATGATAGCTTTTGACAAACCGAGCCAGCAGAGAGACAAATTTCTTCCGCTCCTCAATAGTGGTAATCCGATTCTGAAACCGCTTGCGTAACGCATTGACGCTGTACTGCAACGGCGCATCTTCATCCGCAGCAATAAGCCCAACCACTTTCTCAGCATCCTGCTGACTAAAAATCCCTTGCGCTATTATCTCCTCATAATAATCAACACATTGCTGTTGATCAGGTTCAGCAGCTTCAAAAGAACTCTCCTGCCGATATTTTTGAAATGCCTTTAAAATTACCTCGGCGTTGTTGGTAAAATCAACCACCACCACTG
>DAOVTM010000285.1 GCA_030633145.1 Desulfobulbaceae bacterium | reverse complement strand
TTCAAAATATTATTAAATGTCAATAAGCGATATCAGGGTAGTACGCCCAATGCGTCATTATTATGTTGCGAGTTTTTTTTACACAAATGCACTTTTGTACCATAACAGAATGATTATACTAAGAAAAATACCTGAGTCCCTGTTTGCTTCATTATTAACGTAAATTCAAGAAATAAAGCATTTCGAAACATAACGCTGAGCTTTATCGTTATGTGTGAAAATGATCCACAATAATCTTGCACACACCAAGAGCTTAATGTATATTTTAACGATACATTAAAAACGTATGGAGGTGTGATATGCAAGTAACGGTGGTCGATTTAAGATACAAATGAATGATGTTCTTAAAAGCCCTTGTTAGAAACGAAAAAGTAACTGTTTTCACCGAGGCAAGATTAAAGGAGTTCTGATTCCTTCAGAACAACCTTAAAGTAAAAGTAAAATTTCTGATCACCCCTTTTTGGGAATGTTTTCCTTAAAAATTGACAAATCCGTTCTGGATGAGCTAGTCTGTATAATTCTTAAAGAGCTAAAGCTGTAAGTTTTTGAGCCATGTCAGATTGACAGAAAATTGCACTTAAAAAACAATCACATAGCAAAGAGACTTAACGGCAACATTGTCAAGATGAGCGGTACCCGTAATCCCTTATCAACAGGAAGGATGTCCCAAAATTTGCGGCTGGGTCTGCCATAAAAAATTATAGGTTGAAGCCGATGGATTCATAACGGTAGATAATAAATTCCTGAAACAATCTTTAAAAATAAACGATCATGCAAGATATCAATTTCCCCATACCTTTTGTCAAGATGAGCGGCACCGGTAATGATTTTATCATCATTGACCATCGCACCCCCTTAATCAACCTGGAGGATATCCCAAAATTCGCAGCCAAGGTCTGCCGGAGAAAATTCTCGGTAGGTGCAGACGGACTGATCCTGATTGAAAATTCCGATACCGCTGATTTCAAGTGGCAATTCTATAACGCCGACGGTTCAGTGGCGGAAATGTGCGGCAATGGAGCCCGTTGTGCGGCTCGTTTTGCCTTTATGCAAGGTATTGCTCCGGCCACAATGCGCTTTGAGACCCTGGCAGGGGTCATCGAAGCATCGATCTCAAATACGGTTGCAGTGCGGATGACTGATCCGCTGAAGCTGCGGATGAATCTGGAAGTGATCATCGATGATACATCGACCCTGCTCCACTCCATTGATACCGGAGTACCGCATGCGGTGGTCTTTGTCGAAGATATTGATACCCTGGATGTTTGCGCTTCAGGTAGCTCCATCCGGCACCATCAGTTTTTCATGCCTGCGGGTACCAATGTGAATTTTGTCCAGCAGCAGGGTGACGGCTTCAAGGTACGAACCTATGAACGGGGGGTGGAAGACGAGACCATGGCCTGCGGAACCGGTGCTGTGGCCTGTGCACTGATCGCCTCCCGGCTGGGGCTGGCCTCCTCACCGGTACAGATCATTACCTCGGGCAATGACCGCCTGGATATTATATTTGAGAGTGGAGAAAATACCTCCTCTCCTGAATTCAGTAACGTATTTCTCCAGGGAGCTGCCCATGTTGTCTATAACGGAAAGTTAAACGCTGAATCCTTGCTTTAATTTTTTTCTTTTGTTAAGATTTTTTTCCACATAATCACAATCAATATTGAAAATACATTCACAACCTTGTAAAGCAGTGCTGAATGACAAAAAAATCAGATTAAGGAAAGATGGAGAGTAGCCACTATGAACGAATTAATAATTGAAGGTGTATATACCGCCATTGTAACCCCGATGTGCGACAATAAGGTTGACGAACAGGGACTCATCGACCTGATCAACTTTCAGATTGATGGCGGCATCAACGGACTGGTTCCCTGCGGCACCACTGGTGAATCCGCAACCCTTGGCTTTGCAGAGCATAAACGGGTTATCGAGCTGACCGTCAAGACCGTTGACGGGCGGGTACCGGTCATTGCCGGAACCGGAGCCAACAATACCCTGGAGGCCATTGAGCTAACCGAATCTGCCAAGGCCAATGGAGCTGACGCAGTACTCTCCGTGGTACCCTACTATAATAAACCCAGTCAAGAAGGGCTGTATCTCCATTTCAAGACCATTGTTGAGGCGGTGGACATCCCCATGATCCTCTACAACGTACCCAGCCGTACTGTAACCAATATGGCTCCGGCCACGGTTGCCCGACTGGCAGAACTGGATCAGGTGATCGGCATCAAGGAGGCATCTGCCAGCCTGCAGCAGATCACTGAAATTATTGCGGCCTGCCCGGATGACTTTATCCTCCTCTCCGGAGACGACTTCACCTGTATGCCCACCGCCCTGATCGGCGGCAAGGGCGTTATTTCCGTAACCTCCAACGTGGAGCCTGCCGGGATGACTGCAATGATGCGGGCTGCCCTGGACGGTGATCTTGCCAAGGCTAACGAACTACACTATAAACTGGCTGAACTGATGGGAACCATGTTCTGCTACCCCAGTCCTGCCCCGGCAAAGCAGGCCTTGATGATGATGGGTAAAATAAAATCAGCTGACGTACGGCTGCCCATGTGCGGGGTGGATGAGCAGACTATTGAGAAGTTGACTGCTGCCATGTTGACAGTGGGACTGTTGTAATCAGAAGGTTCAACCTTTTTAAAAAGAGTATATTATGACCAAAGTAATTGTTGCCGGTGCAGCCGGTCGAATGGGTCAACGGATCTCCTATATGGTGAACCAGAACCCCGACCTTACCCTGAGTGCTGCCTTTGAGATGGAAGGCAACCCCTGCCTGGGAAAAGACATCGGAGAAATAGCCGGTTTCGGTACCTGTGGGGTTCATGTCTCAGCCGGGCTGGAGAGTGTTATTGATCAGGGAGATGTGATCATCGACTTTACCTTTCACACTGCCACTATGGAGTTTGTCAAGATCGCAGCTGCCCATAAGCGGGCCATGGTGATCGGCACTACCGGACTGTCAGCTGATAATCTTTCCTTTCTGAAAGATACCGCTGATGGGTCATTTCCCTGTGTTCAGGCTCCCAACATGGCTGTGGGGGTCAATGTCCTCTTCAAACTGGTGGAAAAGACCGCCGCAGTTCTGGGCAGCGGCTATGACGTGGAAATCATCGAGGCTCATCATCGCATGAAAAAGGATGCACCCTCCGGCACCGCACTCAAACTTGGTGAAATGGCCGCAAATGCGCTGGGACGTGACCTGGCCGAAGTCGGAGTTTTTGAACGTAACGGAGTCATCGGCGAACGCACAGATACGGAGATCGGTATCCAGACCATCCGAGCCGGGGATATTGTAGGTGAGCATACCGTTTATTTTGCCGGTGCCGGAGAACGGCTTGAGATCACCCATCGCGCGCACAGCCGGGACAACTTTGCCGGTGGTGCTGCCCTGGCAGCGGCTTGGGTAACCGGTCGTGATAACGGCCTTTATACCATGTTTGATGTCCTTGGGCTGACTGATTTTTAACAGATGTTGCATTCTGCCTGGATCGGCATGGGTTCCAACCTGGGTCAGTCAATGGAACTGCTCTGGCATGCCTGGCAGGCTCTGGGAAGACGAGAGCAGATAACGGCTGCAGCCCTCTCCTCTCCCTATCGAACCCGTCCGGTCGGGATGGACAGTCAACACTGGTTTATCAATGCGGTCGGCCTGTTGCAGACACCTCTGACAGCGGACGAACTGCTGGACACCCTCATTGAAATCGAGCAGAAATTTGGTAGAACACGCACTGAAGAGGAGGGATACCAGGATCGTACCCTTGACCTTGACCTCCTCCTCTATGATGATCTGCGCCAGACCAGTGAACGACTCACCCTGCCGCATCCCCGTATGCACCAGCGTTTCTTTGTTTTGGAACCTCTCAATGAAATCAGTCCCCATCTTCTCCATCCCGTACTGGACAAAACAATGTCCTGCCTGAGCATGGAACTATTCTCCTCCACCACTGAACCGGAAGAGGTTAGCCGGCTCCAATGGGAAACAGGAGACCTGAACCCATGAAACGCAATCCCCTGGCCGCATTGCTTGACAGTTCACGACTACCCGACGGGTTGCTGCTCCTCTTTTTTGCTGTCTTCATCGGCGGTTCCACCGGATTTGCCGCAGTCTTTTTTATCCGCCTGATCGCCTTGATCCAGAGCCGATCCTATCAGTCCATAGAGCTGCTCTTTCCCCATCTCGGGGTGTGGAGTTATGTGCTGGTACCCATGGGCGGGGCATTGCTGGCCGGGCCAATCATTGCCTGGTTTGCGAGGGAGGCCAAAGGCCACGGAGTTCCCGAGGTGATGCAGGCTCTGGTACTGCACGGCGGTCGCATCCGCCCCAGGGTGGCAGTTGCCAAGATCATTGCCTCGGCCCTCTGTATCGGTACCGGCGGTTCTGCCGGTCGGGAAGGCCCCATTATCCAGGTGGGTTCCGCCTTGGGTTCAATGACCGGCCAGGTGTTCAACCTCTCTGACGCACGCATCAAAAATCTGGTCTGCTGTGGTGCAGCAGCCGGTATTGCCGCCACCTTCAATGCCCCCATTGCCGGGGTGGCATTTGCCATTGAGGTGCTGATGAGCGAGATACAGGTGCGAACCTTCGGAAATGTGGTGATTGCTGCGGTTTCTGCCTCAGTGGTCAGTCAGATCCTGCTTGGCGACCATCCTGCCTTTACTGTCCCTGCCTATACCATGCAATCTCCCTGGAGCCTGATCCTCTTTCTCCTCCTGGGGCTGGCCAGCGCAGTAATCGGCGTGATGTTCATCCGTATGCTGGGCTGGTTTGAGATCACCTTTGACAACTGGAAGTTCCCCCTGTCCCTGAAACCGGTGGTCGGAGCCATGCTGCTGGGGCTGCTGGGAACCCTGTACCTCCTCCTGCCCGGAATCGGCTTTTCATCGGCAAAGGAATTTCAGCTGGGAATGCCCCTGATTGAAAACATCCCCCATGTCTTCGGCTCCGGCTTTACCTTTATTGAAGAGGCCCTGCACGGACGGGTCAGCTTCCTGCTGTTGGCTCTGCTCGTCTTCCTCAAACCCCTGGCAACCTCCTTTACCCTGGGATCCGGTAACTCCGGCGGTGTCTTTGCCCCGTCCCTCTTTGTCGGAGCCATGCTGGGCGGTGCCATGGGTCACCTGTTCAACCTCTGGCTGCCCGAATATGCCGGGCCGGTCGGCTCCTACGCCCTGGTCGGGATGGCTGCGGTCTTTGCCGCCACTGCCCGGGCTCCGTTGACCGCCATGCTCATCGTCTTTGAGATGAGCAATGATTACTCCATGATCCTGCCCCTGATGGTGGCGGCGGTAACTGCCAGTTACCTGGCTCAGACCCTGTATGCCGACTCAATCTATACCTTTAAGCTGACCCGGCGCAATATCCGCTTTTCCGAGGGACAGGATCTGGACATCATGCAGAGCGTGCAGATTGAGGAGGTGATGATCACGGATCCGGTAACCATCTGTGAAGATGAACCGCTTGCAGTGTTGTACCGAAGGTTCCAGGAAACAAAC
>DAOVTM010000421.1 GCA_030633145.1 Desulfobulbaceae bacterium | reverse complement strand
ATTATTGAGAAAATTGAGATCATCAGAAACGGTGATAAGGCTAAGAATTTTGCCACGGACCAGGCTGCCTTTGACAGGCTGTTGGCCCAGAGGAAATAGCCCGCATTTCTCACAAGCCGATACATCCGTATAGTCTGCAGTGTAAGGCGTTTAGTTTATACCCTGTCTTTAAGGGTGCATACTAAAGTATAGCTCAACCCCCTTACACTTTGTCTATCCGGCGTCTCGGCTTGTGAGAAACCCGGGTTAAGTCGAATTTTATTGCTAAACAGGTCAACTTTATAATAATGTTTTAAACAGAATTACCTGGGCAATTTCCAGGGTCACAATAAAAAACTCCGAGCCAAAAGACCTACGTTCTGTCATGGATAAGGTCTGCGGCCGATAGGGTGTAGCTGGAAACAACTATGCCTCCCGTGTTTGGAAAGGAGTATGGATGACAAAGAGTTATACAAATGCCCCTGGGCTGGTTTCAGATACCCGCCTGATAGATAACTATGACCGGCCTATTAGGTATCTGCGGTTAGCCATCACCGACCGCTGTAACCTGCGCTGCCGCTATTGTCGTCCTGAAGAGGGTGTGCCCTTCATCCCCCACAAAGAAATTCTCCGCTTTGAAGAACTGGAGCGTCTTGTTGCAATTTTCTGTTCCCTTGGCATAAGCAAGGTGCGGGTGACCGGCGGTGAACCGTTTTCCAGGCGGGGCTGCCTGCCATTTTTGACAAGGCTGCGGAAGATTGATGGGTTGCAGCATCTGCATATTACAACAAACGGGGTGAAAACTTCACGATTTCTTGATGAACTTGCGGCTATTGATATTGACTCCATTAATGTAAGCCTTGACACCCTTGACCAGAAGAGATTCTGGAAGATCACCAGGCGTGATTACCTTGAAGCCGTAATGCAGACTGTGCATGGTGTACTCGCACGATCCATTCCCCTCAAAATTAACAGTGTGGTTCTTAAAGACACAAGTGATGATGAAATTATCCGACTTGCCGGGTTAGCCCGGGATTTCCCCATCGCCTTACGATTTATAGAAAAAATGCCGTTTTCAGGAACAGTGCGGTCAGGAAAACTTGAAAACGGTAATTTGTCTCAGCGGCTGAAAAGAATTTTTCCAGCCATTGAAGAATGCACTGACACTCTGCCGACAACCGCCCGCATTTTTGCTTTGCCTGGCTACAAGGGATCGCTTGGCATAATCCAGGGCTATTCAAGACTGTTCTGTTCAACATGCAACAAGGTGCGCATTACCCCAACCGGCATGCTGAAAACCTGCCTGTATGATAACGGTGTTCTTGATTTGAAAAAAATGCTTCGCTCAGGATTAGACGATAAGGAAATTAAATCCGCCATTCTCAATTGCGTGCAGAATCGTTGTGTAAACGGTCATGAGGCAGAACTGAATGCCAAACGGGCTAAAGAACCATCTATGGCCAGTATCGGTGGCTAGTAAAAATAAATTTCAAGGAGTATTGATCTATGATTGATGTGAGTCCCAAGTTTAACTCATTACGCTATGCATTGGCTGAGGGTTTTCTCTATGGCAACAAGGAAACCCTGCAGATGGTGTTTGATAAAACCGTGCCCAAAGGAGATGTTACCGAGGTCGCCCGGGCTGCCGGAATATTTGCTGCGAAAAGATGTTCTGACTGGATTACCTTCTGCCATCCGATTCCTCTTGACTGGGTGGAAGTGAGGCTTGAACCGGAAAAGAATAAAATCAAGGTTACTGCCGAGGTTCGTTCTGTGTGGAAGACCGGCGTTGAGATGGAGGCAATCACTGCCGTGTCGGCAGCGCTTTTAAATGCCTACGATATGCTCAAACCTCTGGACGATTCCCTTTCCTTTGGCGATATCCGGGTGGTCAGAAAAAAAGGCGGGAAAAGCGATTTTTCCGATCCATTTAAAAAAGATATCAAGGCAGCCATCCTGGTAATGTCTGACTCTACCCATGCAGGAAAACGTAAGGATAAATCCGGCAAAATAATTCAGGAGTTTCTTGCGGACAAACCCGTGCAGGTTGAATTTTATGAGGTGCTTCCCGATGACAGGGAAATAATAGCAGACAGGCTGCGTCGGCTGATCGATGATGAAAAGGTGAAACTCATTTTCACCACAGGCGGCACCGGCCTCGGGCCCCGGGATGTAACACCGGAGGCAACCCTGACAGTAATTGACCGTTCAGTGCCGGGTATTGTTGAGGCCATCAGGAGCCATGGCAAGGACCGTACGCCTTTTGCCATGCTCTCACGCGGTGAGGCAGGGGTAAGGGGAGACAGCGTCATAATTAACCTGCCGGGCAGTTCCAGGGGTGCACTGGAAAGTTTGCAGGCACTTTTCCCCGGTCTCTTGCATATCTTTCCCATGATGCAGGGGAAAGGGCATGGAAAAATAAAAAAAGAGATAAAGAAATGATTTCAATCCAGGAGGCTTTGCAGTTACTTGAGGATAACCTGCCCGAACCAAAGGTTGATACAGTTGATCTGTCTGAAGCCCATGGCAGATACCTGGCTGAATCCATCACAGCACCTGAACCCTCGCCCCGCTATACGAATTCTGCCATGGATGGGTATGCAGTACGCTGGTCTGATGTCATGGCTGTGTCGCAGGAAAATCCGATTGCGCTCAAGGTAGTCGGAGAGAGCAGGGCAGGGATGCCATTTGCTGGAAAGGTTAAGGCTCAGGAAGCAGTCCATATCAGCACCGGCGCCATGCTTCCTGATGGTGCGGATACTGTTGTCAGGGTTGAAGATACCCGTAAAGCAGATGATACGGCAGTGGAAATTCTGGCAGTCCGTGCCCAGGGTCAGGATGTCCGTTATGAAGGTGAAGAGTTCAATTGCGGTGATGAACTGCTCTGCGCCGGCACAAAACTTTCCGCCCGCCAGCTTGCCATTCTTGCAACAGTTGGCCATCACCAGGTAAATGTTTTTGCACCACCGCGGGTCTCCATACTGATCACCGGTTCCGAGTTGGCTTCCTCAGAGTCTAAGGAGATTAAATCTCACCAGATCCGCGATTCCAATTCCATAATGCTGAAAACAGTTTTGCAGGAGGCCGGTGCAACAGTGCACTCGTGTTCTAATGTTGAAGATGAACTGCAGGCAACAATTGATGCAATCGATAACGCTGTCTCACAGGGAGTGGATTTTATTCTCTGCTCCGGAGGAATCTCTGTGGGTGATCATGACCATGTGAAGGAGGCTGCGGAAACGGTTGGTTTCAAAGAACTGTTCTGGAGGATAAGGCAGAAGCCCGGCAAGCCGTTGTTTGCCGCCCAGAAAAACAGTACCTACCTTTTTGGTCTGCCGGGCAATCCTGTTTCCGCTTATATGTGTTTTGCCCATTATATTCGTCCCCTTCTTTTTACGATACGGGGACGGGGTATGACGTGGAAAACAATTACCGCAATGGCAGGCACAGAAATAGCCAATACTGGAAAACGAACAAATTTTATCCGGGTAAAAATTGACCAGCAGGAAGGACGATTACCCCGGATTACCGATATCAAGAAACAGGGCTCACACATGCTGAGTTCAATCGTAAACGCGGATGGTTATATT
>DAOVTM010000432.1 GCA_030633145.1 Desulfobulbaceae bacterium | reverse complement strand
TTCGCATTTATCCTCACTACCTTTGCACTCTATGTCTTGATCTTCCCGGAAAAATCCTATACCGCAACCCTGGCAGCAAATTATCTCCTTGCCGGGTACTACATCAGAAGCCTCCTCTTTCTTGCCATAATATTTCTCTCTCCTAAACAACCTGCACTAAGGATTCTCCCCCTTGCAGACAAGACTGCCTGGTTTCTCTATACCTGGAGCAGCATCCTCTTTGTCATTGAAATACTGCTGGCCAGATCTGCCATCAATATGCGGGTAGCAGGCGTTCAGGAGGGAGTCCTCCTTGCCTTCAACTGCCTGATTATTATCAGCAGCATAACCATTTTTTCGATCATCATTACCCAAAGCCGCAGTTCAATGACAGAATATATCTGTCCTTCCGGCCAACAACAGGCCCAAGATTCACTTTGGAAAAATCATTATTGCCGTGTTGGCCACGCCACTTTTTTTCTCTTTCGATATCTGGGGAAACAGGCTGCTGCAGATGATTTTTATACGACCAACATCAGGTATTGACGGACAAAAGACCTTGCTGGAAAGGATTGATATTGAACAGTATATGGTGCATATCCAATGTACCTTTCGGCTGCTTTTACTGGCTCTGTTTTGCTTTTTTGTCCTTGGCCTGTTCAGGATTGATATCGCCATTGGCCGGATATTCACTGCCGGGATGCTGACCGTTACCCTGACAATAATATTGATTTATCTTGCCTGGCAGTTCTTTACCGGCTGGGTTGATAAAAAAATTCGTGAGGAAATGCCCAAGGATGAAGAGCTTGAGCCAAAGCTGATTGGAAAACTGAAATCCCAGCGGGTACGCCAGATGGAGGATTCAGCCATGATCATGCGGATCAAATTTACTACCCCGCCCGGCGAACAGTTTGTCATGCGTAAAGAGATACTAGGCCGTTTACAGGAAGCGTTCAGGAATAATAATATTGAATTTGCCCATCGCAATGTGACTGTTTATATGCCCTCGGAGGATGAAACGTCAACCGGGCAGGGTGGGGGAAAAACTGTTGCCCAACCTGTGGTTCAGGGTGCGGCTTCGGCAGCCCTATTGGCAGAGAAAGAGAATGAGAGGGAAGAGGACGATTCTCCTTGAAATGCTACCTGCCTCTCGCACCAGTTTCTCAATTTATTTTACTCAGAATCATCAGGGAGCTTTGGTAGTGCTGTTAGATTTTTTACATAACGTTCATGATTATAGGGTTCGTTATGTTTAAAAGCTCCAAATATTTCAACTGTCAATGCCGTTGAGATATATCGAATAGCATTTTCCCTTGATTCCCCTAATTTCATTAATCGTTTCAATGTTTGCTTAGTTTCAGGCGGATTATCATCAGCTAATTGATTCTCTATTAGCTCTACAATTACTTCTCCAGCTTTTTGTCCTTCTTCAGTATCAGCTTGTACAATTTTATTTTTCATATTTCCATAATTCCTTATTATACACCATATATATCATCAAATCATCACAACTGACCTACTATCAATAAATTTTATTTATTATAGAATTACTCCTCCCCTGAAGGAGGTTCAATCATGTCCCGGCACAGGTTTACTCCCTTTTCATACCCCTTAACCCAAATCGCCAGATAGGTATCCACATAATCCAGCCATGCGGAAAAATGCAGAGGATTAGCGGCATGACGGTACATCCTGGCAGTAACCACCGCACTGCCGGCAGCGTAATGACGACAGTCATCACAATCAGTATCCGGCACACAGCAGGCAGCGGCTCGATCCCATTTAAGATCAGTACGGTACTGGCGGAATGACCTTCCCAGGCCGATATCGGTTGAGGGGTTCATGCGTGGGTAAGAGCAGGAGAAGAGATCGTGCAGCCCCTGTTCATGGGTGTGGGCCACAACATTATAAGGTGAGAAGAGGACGGTTTCAGGGAATTCATTGAGCAGCTCCATCATGGCAGTCCGGGTGCGGGCCAGACTGTCCGGGGTGTGGCGGAGCTGCCCATCATAGCCCACCGGAGCTGAAAACATGTTAAAGGTGATCTGCAGCTTATTGGCAGCCAGCTTTTCGGTGACCTCCCGGGTCTGGTCAATATTGAGCGGGGTAAAGGTATAGACCCAGACCGCACGGGGATCTCCCCCATAGTTGTCCATCTGCCGCACCAGCATATCCTTGGCCTTTCTAATCTCCAGGCTGGTGGCATCGTTGCCCCACACTGAGATATGGATGCGGTAATCAATCTCTTTTGGCAGGAGTATCAGGCCATTGGAAGCGATACAGCCAAGGGAAATCTCATCATAGCAGGTTTTGCACAGCTCCGGCACCAGGGAGGGTTCTGCACCGGCCAACACCACAAAGGTAATACCACGCTCATTTTCAGCAGCCATCAGCTGTCGCCAGTCGGTAACACTACGGTTTTCCTCGGCAAACTGCTTATCCCCCTGGAAATAATAACAGCCTTCACAGCGGATATTACAACGGTTGGACATATCATAGGTGGATTCGCGCAGAAAAAAATACTTGCGAACCTTTTCAAAACGCTCCCGGATAACCGGGTCAGCAATAATGTCGGAAAATTTATACTCTTGTTTGTCCATTGCCGGTGCCGCTACTCTTTTTCAGCACGCTTGCTGTCAATATAGTC
This sequence comes from Desulfobulbaceae bacterium, assembly GCA_030633145.1. Classification (GTDB taxonomy): domain Bacteria; phylum Desulfobacterota; class Desulfobulbia; order Desulfobulbales; family Desulfobulbaceae; genus DAOVTM01. The sequence goes on along the minus strand of DAOVTM010000432.1, from coordinate 787 downwards.
GGCAATGATACGCACGGTGGTCAACTTGGGATAATCATCCTCGTCAATGCGGATACCGTACTCATCACGCAAAACAAGGGCGATGGTTGCCAGATCCATGGAATCTATCCCCACCTCGTCCACCAGGTCAAGATCCGGCTCAAAGGTCTCAGGGGTCACATCTTCCAGTTTCAGTTCATTGATTATGATTTCCGCAATGCGGCTAACAGTCTCGGTGGTGTTATCTGCCATGGATCTCTATTGCTCCTTTCTGGGGATCAGGACAAGCCTGCCGGAACAGACCTCCCTGTTATTCGTATGTATCTTAAATGCGTAATGGTCTTCTTTTGTTCCCGGCTCAATGCGAATGTCCAGGACATCACCCGGTCGAACAAGCCGTTTAAATTTGATGCGCACCAGGCTCTGCAGCACCAGGCTCCTGCCCAGAGCCGCCTCAATGGATTCCATTACCAGGTTTAGCTGGGCGATACCAGGCAGCACAGGGTCGTTGGGGAAATGACCGGAAAACCAGGGCGAGTCTGCGTCAACTCGCTCCGATGCCTCCATTACCCCTTTATTGTTCTTGTTTTCCTTGTTATCTTCCACGGTTACGCAACAGTTGTTTTAAACGGGAAAAAATGTATGTCTGCGTATCTATGCCACAGGGTTTGTTTACTGGCATCAGCGTAAACCAAGTGCGTTCTTGTATGCTCCTGCTGAAAAACCGGATACGGTTTTACCGTCACTAACGGAAAACGGTACCGAGCCTGTTCCGCCCAATGACCGCATCTTTGCGGCAGCCTTTGAG
>DAOVTM010000457.1 GCA_030633145.1 Desulfobulbaceae bacterium | reverse complement strand
CGCAGGCTCGCTTACCTGGAGCGTAGGAACCAGTGAGTAGGGCGGGAGGTTGCCCGACTACCCATTAATTTTATAAAGGATACGAATGATGACTAACTAAAAAAATAATTGTTCAGTTGTATCAGATAATCAGTGCGCAGGCTGCCTGTCAAAACCAAATAAGCCGGAGCCTGATTTCTGCCTATTTTCACATTCAACCACAAAGGTACTTTATGACACACTTGCAAACCACACGAAAAAACTTTCTTTTGTTTCTTTGTTGCACTCTTCTTTTATGTTGTGCCAGCAATTCTTTTGCAAACGAAGAAGATAAAACAGTTGCTGTGCCAAGGGCATCCACAGAGGCTGTTGCCAAACCTGTTGCACAGGTCGCCGGAGGTGCTGGATCGTCCATTCCAATACGCCTATCTGCCGGTCAGTTTGATCCTTTACAAAGCCTTCCAATGTCCACCAGACAGATCAGTAGCATGGATATGACTGCTGCCGAACAGCAGGGATACTATATTGTCCAGTTTGACGGGCCGGTTGAAGAGTCCTGGAAAAATTCTCTGCAAGCTATGGGCGTAGAGATATTTGATTACGTCCCTGATTTTGCTTTTATAGTCAAGTTTGATTCAGGGAAAACAGCATCTATTGCGGCTCTTGCCCATGTTAGGTGGCTGGGGGAATATCACCCATCTTACAGGGTAAGTCAGGCCGCCGCCGACAAAGCACTCAAACCGGCAACACTACTAGACGGTGCGATAGGCACGGCGGCAACGACACCACCAATAGAACTTCGTGTCACCGCCTTCCCCGGAGAAAGTCCCGCAAGGCTGAAGGCTGAGATTGCTGCTCTTGGCGGCGTGATTGACAACACCGTAGAAACGAAATGGAAAACGAGTTTTAAGGTCAGCATAACCCCGGACAGAATAACTGAACTATCTGCGATAACAGGGGTAAAATGGGTTCAGCCCATGCCTGTGTGGAAACTTTTTAATAATGAGTCAACTGATATTATGAACGTTCGTAGTCCGCGCGATACTCATGACCTGTTCGGTGAAGGGCAAACCGTAGGGATTTGCGATACAGGCTTGGATCAGGGAGAAATCGATCCGGATTACCTGCATGATGATTTTGAAGATGGGACTGGTGGTTCCAGGGTCATTACCATCTTTGATCTGGCGGGGGATGGTTCATTTGATGGCAATGGACATGGCACACATGTAGCCGGTTCTGTGTTAGGAAATGGTTTAATGTCCGGCAGCGATCCCTCTACAAATTCCTTTCCCCTCGGCAGTTTCGCCGGGACGGCTCCAAAGGCCAATCTTGTATTTCAGGCCGTTGAGGATAATGACACAAGAGGATGGGCCCTGCCAGAGGATTTGAACTGGCTCTTCAGTCAGGCGCAAGAAGCAGGGGCTGACCTGCATACCAATAGCTGGGGATCTGATGGCGGCGGGGAGTATACCACTTCTTCTGAAGACGTTGACGAGTATATCTGGAATCATCCTGAATTTCTCATCCTCTTTGCTGCGGGCAATGAGGGCATTGACAGGGATGGAGATGGTGTGGTTGATCTGTATAGCGTGGGAACCCCTGCAACCGCAAAAAACTGTCTTACCGTGGGTGCCTCTGAAGGGAACCGATCACTCTTTGAGGAGGCGTGGGGAGAAGACTGGCCGGATAAGTTTCCAGCGGAACCAATTGCTTCGGATTTCTATGCCGATCAACCCGACGGCATGGCTGCTTTCAGTTCCAGAGGGCCGACCCAGGACGGAAGGTACAAGCCTGATCTGGTGGCACCAGGCACCCGAATTCTTTCAACCCAGTCCTCCATGGCCACGGGTCTGGATCAAGAGGACTTATTCGGTGCTGACTATGTATGGATGGATGGAACCAGCATGGCAACTCCCCTCACCGCCGGTACGGCCGCACTCATGCGGGAGTACCTTGTCAAGGAAAAAGGGTTTACCAAGCCCACGGCGGCCTTGATTAAAGCCGCCCTGATAGCGGGTGCCGATGACATTTCTCCCGGCCAGTACGGTACCGGGGACACCCAGGAAATCCCTGATTCCCCAGTACCCAATAATGTTGAGGGCTGGGGAAGAGTGAATCTTGGCAATATTGTCTATCCCAGCCCGCCATTCAATGTCTTCTTTTTGGATGACCAGAGTTCCTCTCTCGCAACCGGAGACTATAACGATTATACCATAAATGTCGCAAGCACAAGCTCTCCCTTAAAAATGAATCTGGTCTGGACAGATTATCCCGGCACCCCTGCGACCCAGGGCGGCCTGGTCAATGATCTTGACATGCAGCTGACAGACCCCTCAGGCACTGTGGACTATCCTGATAATGCATCGCAAAAATCCACGATTAGTGTTCTGTCGTATGATGCAGACAACGACCCTGCGGATTTATTGCATACAGCTACTCCGAGAGCCATGCGGTTCACACCAACGTCCTATCCGATTAACCTCGAATCCATCTCATTCTTCTTGGAGAATCCAGGCGAAGTAACAGGTTCTGTTACCGTTGTTATTTACGATGATGATGGTGCCGCTGGCCTGCCGGGCACGGAACTTTTTCGTTCAACTCTGAGTCCCGTGTCTTCGGGATGGGGTAGGGCAGGAATAACAGGGGTTGTTATCAGCTCAGGCGATTTTTACGCAGTCATTGAAAAACTCAGTGGAGAGCAATTTCTTGCTATAGATCAGGAAAACCTCTCCGGGAGAAGCTATTATCACAATGGCACCGAATGGCTCGTGTCCGCATTTACCCCATACATCCGGGCCAACGTGAGGGGTACAGACTATTCCACCTCCTTTGACCGGGTAAACAATGCCGTGGGTCTGACACTGAACAATCCCGCAGTGGGTAACTACTCAGGTTTTCGAAAAATAGTTCTTGACAGAATTTACGTATTATCTCACAAAATGAAAAACAATCATTTCTCAACATGGACTGAGACAATTCACTG
>DAOVTM010000367.1 GCA_030633145.1 Desulfobulbaceae bacterium | reverse complement strand
CCTCGTTAAATTTACGGATCAGCTCTTCAAAGACATAGCCCATGCCCAGATTGGTCAACGGAGCCATTTTTCTGCCGTCCGGGTCATCCTTGTCAAATGGGGTAAGGTTGATATAGGGCGAGGTAAATTTTTCCAGCACATCAAGCAACACATCTTTTGCCGCCATGTGCCTGATCTGTCGTTTGAGGGTGAATTTATCAATGATCTCTTTCACATTGTCGCTGAAACCGTTCAGGTAATCTTCCACATTGGCCTGTAGAATCTGCTGATTATTGGTGGCAGTATTGTACAGCCTTTGCAGCGTCCATTCACTGGTGTTGTAAAACACATAACCCGAGGCATCCCGCAGCCCGGTTTCATCCCATTCAGTAAAGCCCGCTTCATCACGCTGAAAAATAAGTTCTTCCATGACCTTGTCTTTGGTCGGCTCCAGCAGGGCATCAAGCCGTCGCAACACCACCATCGGCAGGATTACGTCACGATATTTGCCCCGTACATAGACATCCCGCAGACAATCATCGGCAATCGACCAGATAAAGGATATTATCTTGTTGTGAACGGCTGTATTCATAATGTTGATTTGTTGATGTTTCTAATTCAATAGCATAGGGATTTTCATTTTTATTCTTTTCCTGGTACCCAGGTAAGCGAAGACTCCGAGCTCCTGCTTGAGTACCGTGTTTAAGAAGCTGTTCCCAGATAAGCGAACCTGCGAGATTCCGTCTGTGGTAACCGTGTTATGCCGCTTCAGCGGCTGCTACAACGCTGGAGCGTCCAGATACCGTTCCCACGCAGGAACGTCCAGATACCGTTCCCACGCAGGAGCATGGGAACGAGGGTGAAAAATGAAAATTCCTATGCTATAAATTTAAACAGGATACAAAAAAAGTCTAATTCGTACTACTCTTTTCTCGTTCCCACTGACGGAGTCTCCCAGACTCGTTTACCTTCTGCGTGGGAACCAGGGGAAAAGCTGTCTTTTTTTTGCGGGAATTTATTGATTTCTTCAATAGCTCGTATATAATAGTCGGAACATAGCGACGGGGCTGAGTAAGCTGGCACTAATCCGCTAATTCTGTAAATTTTAATTCAACCGAGGATAAAAATTATGACAGTACTCCTCCATTACCCGTCTTTTTTTGTCTTACCGATAGCGAAATTTAGCCACTATGATAACTACACACTGATAACTTCATACTTATAACTAAAAATAATGGAAACAACACCCATGTGGCTGGTTGATTCAGCCTGGATTTCTTTTGCCTTTCTCTGCGGTTTTCTCGCTCGACTTGTCAAACTGCCCCCTCTAATCGGCTTTCTCGCTGCCGGATTTATCTTGAACGGATTCGAAATCCGCCAGGGCATGGAGGCTCTGGAAGAAATGGCAGACCTTGGTGTCACCCTGCTGCTCTTTACCATTGGCCTGAAACTGGATGTCAAGACCCTGTTACGCAAGGAGATCTGGCTGGGTACCTCCATCCACATGCTGGTGACGACCATTGTCCTGGCAGTTTTTCTTGCCCTGCTTGCCCTCACACCGCTGATCAGCGGCCTGAGTCGGACTACGGCTCTTCTCATCGGTTTTGCCCTCTCCTTTTCCTCCACTGTCTTTGCCATCAAGATTCTTGAGGATCGGGGTGAACTGAACTCCCTGCACGGAGTAACGTCAGTGGGTATTCTGGTCATGCAGGATATCATTGCAGTGGTCTTTCTTACCCTGTCAGCAGGAAAAATTCCCTCTGTCTGGGTTCTGGCTCTGCCCCTGCTCTTTCTCATCCGGCCTCTGTTCTTCTGGTTCCTTGACCGCACCGGTCATGGTGAACTCTTTGCCCTGCTGGGCCTCTTTCTTGCCCTGGTAGCAGGTGCTGCCAGCTTTGAGTTTGTTGGCCTGAAAGCGGATCTTGGTGCCTTGATTATGGGCGTAATGCTTGCCACGCACCCCAAGGCCAAAGAGCTGTCTCATACCCTGCTCGGGTTCAAGAACCTCTTTCTGGTTGCCTTTTTTCTCAGTATCGGCCTGTCCGGTTTGCCGGACGGAAAAACCCTGATCCTTGCCGCTCTGCTGGCAATTTTTATGGTGCTGAAGGGAGGACTCTTTTTTGTCCTTATGAGCCGCTTTAATTTTCGCTCTCGCACGGCTCTGTTCACCTCCTTTGCCCTGGGAAATTATAGCGAATTTGGTCTGATTGTAGCAGCCGTGGGAGTCAAAAACGGCTGGATAGAGAGCCAATGGCTGGTTCTGATCGCTGTTTCCCTGACCCTTTCCTTTGTTATGGGCGCACCACTGAACAGTTCGGTGTATGCCATCTATGCACGGCTCAAGGACAAACTCAAACGGTGTGAAAGTGCAACCAGACATGCTGCAGATCAACCCATTGCAGTTGAGGGAGATGCCTTAATTTTCGGTATGGGACGCATTGGCACAGCAGCTTATGATACGGCTAAAAAGGAGTTTAACAGAGTTATTGTCGGGCTGGATAATAATCAGGAAACAGTGGATCGTCACTGTCGGGAAGGCAGGAATGTTATCCTGGGTGATGCCACAGATATTGACTTCTGGGATAAAATCAATCCCAACGATATTAAGCTGATTTCCCTTGCCATGACCAATCATCAGGCCAATATAACAGCGGTACAGCAGTTACAGAAGGGCGGTTATAAGGGGTTTATTACCGCAATCGCCCGTTTTGCTGATGAAGAACGTGAGTTGACGGAAATAGGGGTTCATTCGGTGTATAATGTGTATGCTAATGTCGGTACTGCGTATGTTAATTATACCCGTGAGCATTACCTTGAAAAAATGCAGGAACCCTTGTAGTCAATCTTGCTGTGCAGTGTAGTGCAGCATAAGGTGCATACAATGACTGTTCAAGCCTTGTCAACCGGGTCGTTACTGAGACACTCCAGCCCTAGCATTACCTCCCGCAACGTCTCGTCCATCTGCTCCAGCAGAGCCGGGATTTCTTCTTCGTTGCCCGCCTTGATGGCAGCATCAACAGCCGTAGTAGCCTTTTGATGATCCACCGCCCCAATGGTTCCGGCCACCCCTTTTACGGTGTGGGCAATGCGTTGCGCTGTTTCTACTTTATCCGTATCCAAGGCTTCCCGGATGAGCCGTACATCCTGTCCGTGATCTTGATAAAATTGGTGCAGCAACTCTCGCAGAAGTTTACTGCTGCCCGCTACCCGGCGTAAACCAAGTTGCAGGTTAATTCCAGGCAGGCTGGCTGGCAAATATTCATCTTCAACAATGGCTGGTTGTACCGCAATGTCAGCTTCGAGTCCCTTCTGCACTGGAATCCAGTGAACCAGTGTCTGGAACATCTTGTCAGGATTGATAGGCTTTGCAATGTGGTCGTTCATTCCTGCATCAAAACATTTTTGACGATCCGCTGCCATGGCATTGGCGGTCATGGCAATGATGGGAAGGCGGGTAAAGGCCGAATTTTTACGAATATCTCCAGTTGCGGTATAACCATCCATTACCGGCATTTGAATGTCCATGAGTACGACATCAAAGGTGTTCCTCTTTACCAGCTCAACAGCCTCCTGTCCATTATTTGCAATGGTGACAATCAGTTGCTTCATCTCCAATAGTTCACGGGCAACCTGTTGATTGAGGAGATTATCTTCCACCAGCAATATTCTGGCACCTCGGATAGCGGCCAGCGCATTACCGGCTGCTGCCTGTACCGGCTCTGCCAGGCAGGTAATATCGGCAATGGCAAACTCGAGGGTAAATGAGAAGGTACTCCCCTTACCGTATTGGCTCTCCGCATTGATCTTGCCACCCATCAGCTCTACAAGTTGCTTGCTGATACTAAGTCCCAGCCCGGTTCCACCATATTTACGGGTCGTGGAACTGTCGGCCTGGGAAAAAGATTGAAAAAGGCCGTCTAGCTGAGCCTCGGTCATGCCAATACCTGTATCAATGATAGAGAACTGCAACAAGACTTGATCTTCTCTATTTTTATGATCTTGTTTAGCGGTTATTTTTGTGCTGTCACTGATGCAATCCACCCGAACGAAAATCTCGCCCTTATCGGTAAATTTTAACGCATTGTTGCAGAGGTTAAGGAGGATTTGCCCAAGACGGAGCGGGTCACCCATAAGACCGTCCGGCACCTCAGGCGCAATCGCAATGTTGAATGCCAGTTTTTCTTTACCCATAAGGATCTTAAGCAAGCCAGCTAGATTATCGACCACATCAGTCAAGCGAAACGGTATGGTCTCCAGTTCAAGTTTTCCCGCTTCGATCTTGGAAATATCAAGAATATCATTGATGATGCTGAGCAGGGAATTAGCAGAAAAGTCTATTTTGCTTACATAGTCCTGCTGCTTGCGGCTTAAATTGGTTCGCAGGGTCAGGTGGCTCATACCGATGATGGCGTTCATCGGTGTACGGATTTCATGACTCATGTTGGCAAGAAAATCGGATTTCGCCCGGTTTGCCTG
>DAOVTM010000383.1 GCA_030633145.1 Desulfobulbaceae bacterium | reverse complement strand
TTTATTTCCCCGCTTCTAAAAATACCGTCTCATACAGCCTCCGGTACCCAGTCAGGCTTGATTCATCCAGCCACCGCTCATAGGCCGCTCGATAGCGGTTAGTGGGACGCTGGGCCAGGAGTACCTGGTTGATCTTCTCAATAATCTCCTTACCCCATTCAGTCTTGGAACAGCCCACATAGCTGATCCAGGACTGGTAACTCAACTGATTCTCTTTAATGGTCAGGGTCATGATTTCATCCCTGAAATTGAGCAGTTCCGCCAGGTAAAGAGCCTCTTCCGGCAGGGCGATCAACCCGTCCAGTCGTCCCTTCTGCAGCATTTTAAAGAAATTTCTCGAAAGAGAGTCCCCTTCAAAGACAAAAAGAGTGTCTTTCCCCTTGTACCTGTCCAGCACCTCGTCAACATGTTTGCCATAGGATCGGCCCGCAGCCCTGCCAAGGGTGACCTTTCCCTCTTTGAGCAGGTTATCCAGAAGGATTTCTTTGCTGCCGCCAAAGGTCGTGTAATCCTTCTTCTTGATGACCAGAACCGTGGGCAGGGTGAAAAAACTGGGGGTGGAGAAGTAAAGAAACTCTTCCCGTTCAGGGGTCTTAAACAGGCCGACATTGCATACCTTTTCTTCCGCCTTGAAGCTGTAGATATGGCGGGAAAGATTGGCAGCAATTTCCTTATGCGTGTATTCCGGCAGGTTTTCTTTGAGGATGTCAGTAACCACATCCTCGTAGCCCTGGCCTTTTTGATCCCCCTCCAGAATAAAGAACGGCGGGGCATTGGCCTCCATCCAGGTTACCGAGTCCATGGCCTGGGTCGAGCCTGTCAGCCCAAGGGTAAGGAGAAAAACTGATACAAGCAGATAGATGTAGTGTCTCATGATAGCCTCCTGATGATCTCCTGAATTTCCTTCTCCTGCAACGAATTTTCTATTTATTGGCCTGTTTGAGAGTACTATATACTATTTGTGCGAGCTGTTCCAGTGTATATGGTTTTTTAATAAATCCCTGTGCGCCAAGAGACATAGTGTTTTTTACCTCATTGCTTTCAGAAAATCCACTGGCGATCACCGCCTTTTGTTTCGGGTGAATAGCAACCACCTGTTTGTAGGTCTCAAATCCACTCATTCCAGGTTCCATAATCATGTCCAGCAAGAGGAGATGGACACACCTGGTGCGAAGGTACTGCACTGCCTCTTCACCCGATGCAACCGATACCACCTGGTAGCCCAGGGAGAGCAGCAGTTGGCTGGCAATGTCCCGCTGAGTAGTGTCGTCGTCAATAATGAGGATTTTTTCCCCCTTGCCCTGTTGGATTTCTCCCTTGTCGATATCGTCCGCCAGCACGTCCTGAACCTGTTTTAAAGTCGGAAAAAAGAGGGCAAAGCTGCTGCCGTCTTCACTGGAGTTGAGGCGGATCTTACCGCCATGATCCTGCATTGTGTTGGCAACAATGGTCAGGCCAAGGCCGGTGCCGCTCCTGCCCATCATCTTCTTGGTGTAAAACGGCTCAAAGATGTGTTGCTGATCATCGGCGTTAATGCCGGATCCAGTGTCGCTGATAATGATGACGCTCCACCATTTTCCGGCTTTATCCTCTCTTTTTTCCGTGGAGATAGTGACCTCCCCTGAGTCTGCAGCAGCCTCGGCACCATTGGTGATCAGGTTCATGATACTTTTGAGGACATGGTTTCTGGAGCAGGAAATATTGGGCGTATCCTTATCCAGTTTAACCTTCCAGGCAACATCAGGGTGCAGGGATTGCAGTTTTGAAAATTCCGGGGATTGCAGATACTCATCAATCAGTGCGTTGGGGCTGCGGATCTCTTTTGGGGCGGCAATGCCCCGGGAAACCGTCAGCATATCCGCTACCACCTCTGCCGCCCGCTGCCCTGATTTCTTCAGGGCAAGGACATTGTCGCGCACATTGCTGTCCGGGGGCAACTTCATGAGGATAAGCTCAGGATAGTTGACGATGCCAGAGAGAATGTTGTTCAGGTCATGAGCCACCCCGCCTGCCATCAGGCCGATTGCCTCCATTCTCTGAGCTCGTCGCAACTGTTCTTCGAGCTGATGCTGTTCTGTGATGTCAAAGAGGATAGCGCGAAGCCCTGAAATGGTCTTGCCGGAATAGCAGGGGGCCAAACGTAATAAGACGGGAGATGGGGTTGAAGCCCCGGTTTGAGCCAGAACCTTTGTCAGTTTTTGTTTGCCGCCCTGGATGACAGAAGTGAAACTCTCCTGGATACGTTCCCGCTCCTCAGGCATAAAAAAATTAAAAAAACTGCTGGCATGGTGTCCTTGCTTTGCAGGTGAAAAACGTTTCTGGCCGATTTCATTGATATAGGTGAGAAGACCCTGCGGGTCGATTTCACAGACCGTTTCCGGCAGCAGATCAACCAGTTCCTGGAAACGACGCTCGCTGGCTCGGAATTTTTCGTTTTCTCTTTCTACCTCCTGCCCGAGAAATTTGCTGCTGGAGATCAGGTTGATTATGAACAGGATCATAATCATGAACAGGAACAGGGAGAGAAAAATAGTTGCCAGGGGATAACAGATTCGGCTGTACTGTTGGCCTTTGAGGGTACCAATCACCTCTTCCTGGTAAACAATATCCGTTGACATACTGTTTAAAGGGATGATGCCCAGAGGGCAGAGGAGGGTGTCAGGAAAGGATAACGGTTGCGCAGTTACCTCAATATACTGGCTCCCATTTTTTTCTAAAACGATGAGGTATTTATAGTGATTCGCCTCAACAGCAAGCTGCAGATAGGTCTGTAGTGCTTCTTTTTGAAAGGTCCAGACAGTATCGGTGATAATTATACCGTGGTTGATAAACCGGCTGTGGTTGGATGCTTTTTTTCTCTGTACAAAAGCAGCGGAGATCAGGGCAAAGGACAACATAACAGCCAGGCAGCCGATGAGAAATTGTTTCCAGGAAATATAAAAGAGATTCATGGCAGACCTCGTAAAAACAAACACGAGAAATGTGAAAACTGTTCTGTTTTCAATGTGTTCACAAATAAATTGACATTGGTCGGTCTGAGTTATGAGTTGTGAGTTGTGAGAGATGAGGAATGAGGACTCGCACGGCTTCTTCTCAATACTCATAACTCAAAACCGCTGTGTTGCTGGCATCCTTCATTTCCCGGTTGACACTTTTCGCACAATCTGGTTCCCAAGCTCCAGCTTGGGAACCTGTTTTTAGAAGCTCCAGCTTCTCGTGATAGCCGGGAAGCTGGAGCTTCCGAGGCATTGTCCCCAAGCTGGAACTCGGAGTCTTCGCTTATCTGACACTTTTAAGTTATTTTACAGCGGAACTATAAACGTGGCTCGGCCTTCAGGGTATATGAAGGATGCCAGAAAATCTTAGAAAGGATGTCCAAACATTACCCAGGTATTGGTTCCCTCTTCGGACATCCCAACATCAAAACGAACCACGCCACCTGCTGCCAGGGCGCGCAGACCGATACCGCCGTCCACCTTCCAGTCGGAAAAGAGTTCGCCCAGATCATACTCATTGGCAACCCGGCCTCCTTCAACAAACCCGACCATTTGCAGCCAGTCCAGTTTGAGGAAATTGAGCCAGGTTACGTTGGCAATGGGATTCCAGTCGAGGGTATAGCGGTACTCGGCTGTGGTGTAGAGGACGGAACGGTCATGGAAACGACCAGTGGGGTAGCCGCGCATCCGGTAAAAGCCACCCAGGGTGGCACCTTCGTAAAAGGGTGGATTATCGACAAGGGTTATATTTCCATTCTCGTCCACCTCTTCTTTCCAGGTTGGGGCATCACCTGTCCAGAGGTTGAGGGCAATGATCCGCTGCCTGGCCCAGTTACTGGATCCCAGAGAGAAATATTTTGACATCTCAAACTCGACAAAGGTCCATTCCTTTTCCGATTCGAGCCAGCCAAAATCACTGCTCACTGCCAGGTACTGGGAGCTTCCTGTGGACGGGTTGCCCGGGAAGTCGGTATGATTGTGATATACACCCAGTCTTACAGGATGGGTGGTAACGTCCACATCTCCATAATCTTTGGTCTCATAGTTGCGGTAGCGGTTATACTGCTTGAGCATCAGGACTGTGACCCCGGTATTGAGCGGGTTCCAGCTACCGCCCCCGGTGGAACCGCTTTCCAACAGCCCGTCTTTGAGCTTATAGTCGGTCATACCGTAGTAGCCGCTGCCGCCCATGGGCAGGACGTATTCCAATTTGAGATCAAACCAGTTGTCTGTACCCTTGGTTTCGGTATAGTCAAGCTCGCCGGAGTTATTACTGCCTAGA
>DAOVTM010000435.1 GCA_030633145.1 Desulfobulbaceae bacterium | reverse complement strand
GAGTTCTGAATTCACATATTCTGAATTCACAGCTCACTGCTCATCTTGGGTATGAAGATTTTTCAGGGTAAACAGGGCAGTCCGCAATTGGTTATCCTTTGCCAGTCGTTTGCGGGCCTTTTCTTTCTTCTGATCCAGCGGGTCCACCGCCTCTTTTTTTTTTCGCTGCTCCTGTCCATCCTTATCACCATTGGCAAAATGGTGGGGCAGGTCTTTTTCCCTGGCACCATTATTGCTTTCATCCGGCTCTTCAAAGGGGACAATCATGTCGGGCTTGATACCGGTTGCCTGGATGGATACCCCGCTGGGGGTATAGTAGCGGGCCGTGGTCAAGCGTAAACCGGCTCCGTCCGGCAGGGGAACAACGGTCTGTACTGAACCCTTGCCAAAGGTCTGGGTGCCGAGAATAATGGCTCTGCCCTGATCCTGCAAGGCACCGGCTACAATCTCCGCTGCAGAGGCAGAGCCGCCGTTGACCAGCACGATCATGGGAAAGTCCAGCTTGCCCGATCCCCGGTGCGCCTCAAAGATCATATCCTGTTCCGGGTTGCGTCCCCGGGTGGAGACAATGATACCCTCGTCAATGAGGACATCGGATATTTTTACAGCCTGATCCAGCAGGCCGCCTGGATTATTGCGCAAATCCAGTATCATCCCCTCTACTTTTTTCTTTTTTCCTGCCTTGTTAATAGCCTTGCGGAAATCGCGGGTAGTGGTGGATTGAAAGTTGGTAATACGCACATAGAGAATGGACGGTGCGATCTCCATGGAGGAGACCGAGTAATGGGGGATAACATCACGCACCAGGGTGAATTTTTCCAGTTCAGGCAGCCCCTTGCGTTTGATGGAGATGGTCACCTGGTCACCCTTTTTGCCGCGCATTTTTTTTACTGCGTCGTTGAGGGTCATATCTTTGGTGAATTTTCCCTCGATCTTGATGATCTGGTCACCCGCCTTGACTCCCTGGCGATAGGCCGGGGTTCCCTCAATGGGAGAGACCACGGTCAACACCCGGTTACGGATGGTCAACTCAATGCCGATACCGCTGAAATTACCCCTGGTTTCATCCTGCAGTTCAGTGAAGTCCTCAGGTGACATATAGGATGAATGGGGATCGAGCGAGGTGAGCATCCCATTAATGGCGTTGATGAGGATTTCCTTGGAGTCAACCTCGTCAATATAATGCTGCTGGGTAAGATCCAGTACATTGGCAAAGGTCTCCAGGTACTGGTACATTGCGGCTTCCTGCTCCTGTTCCTTGTTTTCCTGCTCGGCCATGGGTGCGGCCATGGTTGCGGTAAGGGCAGGGGCTGAAACAAGCAGGGTCAAGATGAGTAAATATATACGTTTCATAACTATTCTGGATAATAATTTAAATTTTCTGTCATTACTCACCTGATCCCAGCCAGAGAAGCGGATCTTCTGGAATGGAATGGTGGCGAATCTCAAAATAGAGGCCATCCTCGAACAGGGTGGCAATGTCTCCGGTGGTACCGATCTGCTGGTTCTGCACCACGCTCTCTCCTTCATTAACCATGATGGCGGCCAGTCGTGAGGTGATGGTAAAATAACCCATCCCGTGTTCCAGGATGACCATATTGCCGTAGCCCCGTTTATATCCCGCAACCACCACCCGTCCGGCATAGACGGCATGCACAGTGGCACCTGCTTCCGTGTCAATGGTGATTCCCTGGATGCTGTCACCCTTACCCAGTCCCTGTTGCAGTATGTCACCGAAACGGAGTCTAACCTCGCCATCCACAGGCGGAGGCAGGGTGCCTCTGGCGAGCATGAAACCGCGTTGTCTGAAGGCATCCTTCTCTTTCAGTTGTTCCAGTGAGGCAGCCATTTCATCTTCAGCCTTGTGCAGCTCTTTGATGGCCAGCTGGTAGAGGCTCTGCTGGGTCTTGATCCGGTTCAGCAACCCTTCCTGCTCGGAGCGCAGGGTCTCAAGTTCCAGTTGCTCATCCTTTTCCTGGCTGAAAAATTCTTCCAGGAGCGACTGTTCCAGCTTGCGGGCCTTGCGGGTATGCCGTAGCTGAGCAACTGTGATCCGGTACATGTCAATGACGGTCTGGTCGTAGCTGATCAATCGCTGGAATGAATCGGTGAACAGCATCAACTCCGGCAGATCATCCTTGGAAAAGGTCACATTCAAAGCACCGACCTTGCCCATCAGATAAAAGGAACGTAGCCGTGCCTGCATATGTTCTTTGATATTCTCTTGTAGCTTTTCCGCTTCCTTGAGTTCCTTCTCCTTCATGGTCACCAGTTCCTGCTGGGCCTGGAGTCGTTTCTGCAGGGTGGCAATCTTCTCGTTCTTTTTCTGTAACCCCTGGTTGATACGAGCCAGATGATCCAGGACACTGTCTTCCTCTTCCCCGCTCTGACGGATCTTGTCTATATGGGATTTGATCTCGTGCTGGAGCTTGCCAATGTTGATCCTGACCTCGGCATGTTCACTGGTGCTGATTGCCTGAGCAGGTGCAACACCAGTCAATAACAGCAGCGCCACAGTCCACAGGGCGATACATTGGATTGCCGGATATTCCACCCTGTAGATCATAGGTCGAGTACCCTGCGGGTCGAGGTAAAACTGCCCGTGGCACAGAGAATCACGGCCATGGCAACAATGGTACCCAGCACCGGAGTGGAAAAGAAGTTAAAGGTAAACATCCCCTGGGTAACGGCTCCGGCAAAGCGGAGTTGAATCCAGGAGAACAACAGGTAGAGGGCGGACAGTCCTGCCGCAGAACCCATCAGACCCATCAATGCCCCTTCCAGAAAGAACGGTAACCGGATATAGTGGTTGCTGGCTCCGACCAGACGAAGCAATTCCAGCTCCTGCCTGCGGGTGAGCAAAGTCAGACGGATGGAGTGAGCCATCATAAAGGTGGTGGTCAGGATGAGCAATGAGCCTGAGAGGATGACCACAATGCGCAGCAGCTGGATAAAGGAGTAGAACCGTTCCACCCATTCCCGGCCATACTGTACCTTGAGTACCCCTGGCAAGGTCTGGAGGTATTCGGAAAACCGTTTGATCCGGGAGAGGGTATCCAGGCTCCGCAGCGGATAGACCTCAATGGAAGAGGGGAGAAAATCCATGGGGATATCGTTCAACACATCCTGATTTTCTGCCAGTTGATCCTTGAAACGAAAATATGCCTCTTCGCTGGAGACAAATTCGATCCGTTCCACCCTGTCGAATTTTTTTATCTTATACCGGTACTCCTCCTGCAGCGGTACGTCCGGCTGTTCATCCAGATAGACGATGAGGCGGAGGTCGTTGCCCAGTTGATTCCCGGCATTCAGGGCGTTGATATAAACCAGATAAAAGAAGGCAAAGATCAGCACAGACAGGGAGATGGTCAACAGGGTAAG
>DAOVTM010000250.1 GCA_030633145.1 Desulfobulbaceae bacterium | reverse complement strand
GTCATTTATAGAAAATTTACCAAAATATCAATCTGCTCTATCGTGTTAATTTTATGTGATAATTTTGTCAACATTTAAAATTCGAAAACTTGAGAATATAGTGGTATGTTTAATTTTACCCTGTTTATCACTATTTGTTCAATAAAATGACCAGCTTCTTCCGCACCGCACTCTTTCTTATTGCAGCCGTACTCTTCCTCCATGTCCTCCACCCTGTCCATGCAAGCAGTGAGTTCATAGCCTTAAACATCAAACAGGATTTCTGGTTAGCCCAGTTCAACGGTCAGTTCTCCCCCACAGTAAACATCACCAGCAGTGACCAGCTCATCCGGGCCGGAGAAACGATTCGCCTCAGCTGGCAATCCAATGATGCGCAATACGCTGAACTGGACAACGGTATCGGGTATGTGCCGGTGAACGGTTCCATGACGGCAGCCCCTGCCGAGACGACCACCTACACCATAACCGTAACCGAAAACAGTGAGATAGCAACAGCATCAACAACAGTCTATGTAAATGATTACCTGACCGGTCCCACAGTTGAATTCTCGGCTTCTCCCACCACAATCAACAAGGGCGCATCAACAACCCTGTCCTGGACTTCGCATAATGCGGATACCGTACATATTGACAGGGGAATTGGTGAGCTGTTTGTCAACGGCTCCATGGTTGTCAGCCCTGAACATACAACCAGTTACAACATGACCGCAGTTGGCTCCAAAGGAGTAGTCAGCAAAAGGGTCAAAGTGAAGGTTCTCGGCAGCCCTATCCCTCAGCCTCCAAGTTCGTTTGGAGTGAGCTACAACAACCTGATCCCGGATGACGCAACCGTTGTAAAATACGATCCTAACCCGCATTTCGCACTTTAGTCAAATGTATCAAATGGGGTCGGGCCAAGATAACCTACTGATTTATTAAGTATTAACCCCTAAAAATGGCATGTTTATATGCCTATATCGCCCTTTTTGGTATCAAAAAGGGCATTATAGCCAGCAAACGGAGACTCAAACTATTTCTCTATTTTTGGGGCGGGGTCATGATAACTATTTGAAAAATAATAAATAATTCTTGATTTGAGCCGGTTCTTATGTCTATATTGACTTTTTTAGCCTCAAAAACGCAAGTATGGGAATTCAACTGATTATGGCCAGGGCAAAGCGACATTATATTCCAGGACAAATATGGCATCTTACTCACCGATGTCACAAAAGAGAATTTCTTCTCAAATTTGCAAAAGACCGTCGTAAATGGCTCCAATGGCTTTTTGAGGCCAAAAGAAGGTATGGATTAATTATCCTGAATTATACTGTAAGACATTAGTCCGGGGTCGAACCAAGATAACTGGTTGAATTGACGAAATATGAACGCTGAAAACAGCCTGTTTTTGGTCTTAAACAGCTCTTTTTGATACCAAAAAGACCACTTTAAGAGCTATGCTTTACTGAGTAAAGCAGCAGTCTATAGCCCAGGTTAAAGTTTAATCAAAAAACTCGACGAGGCTGTTCATTATCCGCTGGCGTATATTTTTATTTGCCTCGGCACGGGCAATGGCCTCATCCCGGGCAAGCATCTCTGCTTCCCGCTCAATATCCGCAGCCTTGATTTTCATGATATAATCGGCAAAGAGTTCCTTTATATGGGGATGTTTTTTTACCAGTGGAATGATAACCTCCTTTGTTATTTCTAGAAGATAACAGTCCGTCATTGCCACCGCATCCGCTGAGCGTGCTTCACCGCCCAACAGCCCCATTTCGCCCAGGGGTTCTCCCACTCCGAGACGAGCCACTTCCATGGTCTTTCGTTGATCTTCCTGCTCAATGTTCACCCATTGGATGCCACCACCATCGGCCAGGTGAGCCACCGGCACATGCGCATCGCCCTTGTCAGAGAGGATTCTGATACTGATAGTCCCCATGGACACGATGAACATTGATTCGGCCAGATCGCCCTGTTTAAAGATGTGCTGCCCCATGGGGATGAATCGCTGCCTGGTCTGTGCAGCCAGTTCATTTTTGATTTCATTGGGGAAATAGTGAAAAATGGAACTTGCATCAATTATGCTGAGGGGCTGACTGGCCTTCTCCACAGGGTCAAGTTCGCTGGGCTTGTACTGAATTTCCTGGCGGGGAACTGCAGGGGTGATGCCGGCTCGGTTCAGGTGTATCCAGATGTTCTTGCTGACCGCATTCTTATGTCCTGCCCTGGCACCGTAATTTTTGAGAACAAAAATCGGATAGTAGGCTATCCCTTTCTCGGTATAATCCATCCGCACAATGGGACCCATGTGTTTCTGCACCACTTCGGTTTCCAGGAGGGCATCCATTATCACCTTCATTACCCGGTTGGGATGGTGTTCTGAATTAATATAGATCGGGAAGAAGAGCCAGTAATAATCATCTGGATAATGGTAGTTGAGGAGGGTGGACTCTGCCGCCTTACTGTTGGGTACGCAATAGATGGTATCCAGAACCGTCATTAAACGCACCGTGCGCCAGTTCATCTCAATGACCTTGGCCGCATCCAGCCCCTCAACCTTGATCCAGTCGCCGATCCTGAACGGCTGTTCCAGGCTCAGGGCAATACCGGAGAAGATATTAGAGAGGTTGACCTGTAAGGCCAGACCGATGATCATGGCAATCATTCCGGAGGTAGCCAGCAGGCTGGTAATTCTTTGATCATAGACAAAGGCGATAATCGCGAACCCTGCCATCAAATAGATGAAAATTTTCACGAAAAGGCGGACAATACTGGGTATAGTGTTGCCGGTTTTCTTTTCCAACGGACTCCAGACAAGGGTTTCAACCAGTTGCAGAAACAGGTAGGCTGGAATGATCCACCAGAGAATATCAAAAGACTGTTTGCACAAGTTGAGTTTAAAGCCGCTTGTATCGTTTTTCTGCAGCCATTCAACACACAGAGTCTCCAGGCTGAGGATGATAATCAGCCCCAACAGGGTCTTGAGCAGTCTCATGGGCAGCCGTTTCTTCCTCCGATCTAAAAAGGCGACCAGGAAAAAGAGGAGCAGGGTACAGCCAAACAGGTAATTATTGATAGAGACAGGAATTTTATTACGAAAGTTGAGTTGTTCCTTTTCAATAAGCAGTTTGAGGTTAAACCGGGAAAAAACAACCTTGCCGCTGCTGCTGTCAAGATAGTCTGGATCTCCCATGGAGATGGTATCAAAGGTATCCTGAAAAAAAACCGCCCGGACAATGGACCAGCCTTGGGGATTGGAGAAAACATGGTCGGCGTTGAGTTCCTCTGCCAGTGACTCCCGGCTGTTCAGAGCCATGCCGGGACTGTCCACCACAAATATCAGATTGTTGCGCAACAGGCCATTATGGCGCAGGCTGAGACCGATGACATGTTCACCAAAACCAATTCTGCTGGGCATGAAATCGGTTTTAAACTGTCCCTTGACATGATAGAGGCGATAGGTGATCCGCTCCTTGATGACCTCCCTGACAGGCTGCTCCAGTTTGATCGGCACCACTGCGTTAAGGAATTCGATATCTGCTATATCCGTGTCTTTTCGGAAACGAAACCAGAGGTTGAATTCCAGGGTACAGACCCTCTTGTGGACGCTGAAATCAGATATTTCCAGGAGTTCAATACCGGTGTAGGCGACATTGGTCTTATACATGAGCTTGTCGTCCACCTTGAGGATTTTCTCGTCCTTGAGAGCCGCTTCCAGGTCGGATATTATCCCTGGATTGCTTACCGGTTGGAGCTGGGCCAGGGCAGAGATCAGTTGATGGGACTGATACCTGGCTAAGGTCAGGGACTGCTGCTGGTTGCCAGCCTTGTCAAAATATATTATTCCGGAAATACCCTTGACACCTTTTTTAATATCGTCTGCATTGGCAAGGAAATCCCTTACTTTCTGACGATCTTCCATGAGAGCCTTTGGAGTGCCGATACATTCCTGTTGCCTGAGGGCCTCAACTATAGCCACAGCGGCTTCATAGGCGGTAACTGCCCGCCAGTCCGGTTCCGTGCTGGAGTTGTATTGTTCAATATAGTCCTGGCGAAACTCTTGCACCGCATTCGGGGCAGTGTCATAGACAAGGGGAGATGCAACAAAGATACCGTTGCTGTAATACCCGAGTCCGCCGTTTTCCTCTTCGTATTGAGCTATCTTTTTACGAAAGGTTGCCGAGTTGAAGGAATCTGGGGTGATAATAGTGTTTTTAACTCCGCCATCACGGAGGTATTTCAGGATTATTGCCCCTTCCGTGGCATGGGTGGCCAGGAAGACCGTGCCGGTATTATCGGTATTTTTCAGTATCTGCGCAACCTCCCTGCTTCTGGCCGCAAAGTCATGCGCCTTGGTGCTGATCAACTCTTTGCCGCTGATTATTACTCCCTCCTGGAGCGAGGTCTGTTCAAATATATCGGCAAGATAGGAACCATAAGGAAGCTCCTCGTGAATAATAAAGACCGACTTGCTATCAAAAATCTTAGATGAATATTGGGCCAGAAAACGTCCCTGCAGATTGTCGTCAAAAATCGTTCTGAAGTAATAAGGATTATCTGCGGTGACATCTATATGGGTTGATGCCGGACTGATTGCCGGGATACCCTGTTCTTCATAAATTGCGCTGCCAGCCATGGAACAGGAACTATAGACATGACCGATGACTGCCACGGCTCGATTGTCTTTGGCAATGGCAAGTGCTTGTTTTCTGGCCTCGTCTTTCTTGTTTTGGTCATCATATACATCAAGGATTACGGGGCGGCCATGCACCCCGCCCTGGCGATTTATTTTTGCAAGATACAGTTCAATCCCCTGTTGCATGGCAATGCCGGAGTCTTTTCCTTTGCCGGACATAGGGCCGACCAGGGCTATATGAAATCCCTCCTGGCCGGACAGGGGATCGTTTCCGGTCAGGGTGTTATAGATTTCTTTACATTTGTTGATAGCGTTGTCAACAGTGCTGCCATTGACCGGAAGACAGAAGGCGGTAAAGAGGAGGAGGAGTGCCGGGAAGAGATATTTCAGCGGCAGGGTTACTATGGGCGAAGGTTTTAATTGTTTCACTTCTTCTCCAGTTGGATGCAACGTAAACAGTGTCGGCAGAGCAGTCGCTTATCCGGCACACTGAACAGACGCTTTGATGAGAGGATATCTTTTATGCTCTTGCATATCATTTTATCTTGTATATGTCAATCAGCTAGAGAATAACAAGACCTGAATGACACCGTGCTTATCTCAACGAGTAAAGGAACAGGAAGACAGTGAAATGTGCTTGCAGTCTCCATGAATTCCTGTATGTTGCAGAGCAACAGATCGACCATGATAAGCGACCACAGACAAGTGCAGGAAAGTCAGCTTCAATCAGGAGAAAAAGAGTGTTAGTCTCTGTTATCATCCCCGCCTATAACCATGAGCAGTTCATTGGCTCGGCCATTGACTCGGTTCTCAACCAGACTCTGTCCGAGCTTGAGCTGATCGTTGTGAACGACGGTTCCACCGACGGAACCGGTGCGATTGCGCAGGGCTATGATGACCCGCGTCTGCGTTATTATTATCAGGAAAATCAGGATGCCTTTAACACTATCAACCGTGGCCTGGATCTGGCAAAGGGTGATTATGTTGCTATCCTGAATTCTGATGATATTTACACCCTGGATCGGCTGGAACGACTGGTCGAGATCCAGCAGGAAAGCGGCGCAGCCTGTCTGTTTTCCGATGTGATCCCTGTTTCTGATAAAGGCGAGGAGTTTACGGATTCCGATTTTGGCTGGAATGTGTGGCATCAAAAGAATCGGGCCTGGTATTTTGCATGTGGGGATGTCTATACCGCTTTTTTAAAGGGCAACTTCATGGTCACCACCTCCAATCTGTTTATGACAACGGCGGCGGCGCATAAGGTGGGTAAGTTTGCCGCCCTGCGCTACCTCCATGACTATGACTTCATCTTTCGCATGATGCTGGCCTATCCCGGCGGAGTACAGTATGTGGATGACGCTCAACTGCTCTATTACCGCATCCATGACGGTAATACCCTGGGCGAGGCCGCCATTACCGGACGGGAGCAG
>DAOVTM010000043.1 GCA_030633145.1 Desulfobulbaceae bacterium | reverse complement strand
GCTGGAGCTTGGGAGCCAGATTGTGCGAAAAGTGTCAACTGGCAAATGAAGGATGCCCATCTTATAAAGCCAAACCTTTATGTTGCGAGTTTCTCTACCACTATGAATCTACGACAAGAATGGGACAAGCGAGAAGTTTGGTGTTTTTTATAACATGGTCAACCTGTTACGTGTAGACCTGTAGTGCTTCCCTGTCGAATCCCATGAACCTCTCCACCGCTAATGATCAGTTCGCCGTCAATATCAAAAAAGGTAATGGTGCAGGTTTTGCCCAGCAAGGCCATGCTCTGAACCAGCTCGGCCATACCCATAGACAGACCTCGTAAATATTTTAGTCAATTTTTCATTTTGTTACGCAGTAACAGCAAGGTAAGGAAAAATGGACAATTGACAACTTTTCCGCAGCTATAGATGCAAATAAATGTCCAATTAATTGCCTTTTTTATTGATGCGTTTACGATGTCTGCATGGAGTGAATATTTCCCTTTAGGGTTGATGTCCCCCGCGGCGGCTCAGGAATAATCTTTTTAAACCTGCGCAGGGCAGTCTTAATTCGTGCCATCAGTTCATCGTTATCAAAAGGCTTGGTGAGATAATCCACAGCACCGCCATTCAAACCTTTTGTCTTCAAAATTGTCTCGTCACAACCACTGAGAAAAATAATGGGAAAAGTATCCAGCATCCCATGTATGGACAGCCTTTCCAGGGTTTGAAAACCATCCAGGTTCGGCCTCTCAACGTCATGGATAACCAGATCTATATCATTATTCTCTATAACTCTTGACGCTTCGGCACCATTATACGCATGTAAAACTCCACAACCATTACGTCCGAGCTGGGTTTCCAAAAGAAAATGCTGGCTGGTGTCATCATCAACTATCAGAATTTGTTTATAGCCGAGTGGGTACTCTGTGTATGGTTTTTCTGTAATAATAAATTGTAATAAAAAGGAACTCAACCTTGTTGGAAGGCTTACTCTATCACATAACTTTTGTCACCTGTTAATTCAAGCTGTGTCAGTAGACTTCCCTCAGCCCGTATCATACTGCATACGTTGGTACTGCACAGCCTCAGCCTCATGGGAAGTGGTGATATTTTTCAAGAAAAATAGGGAACAGACCACGTTTTTTTACAGAGAAAACATATTGAAATCATAAAATAAAATTGTTGCAGCTCGATCAATCGTGGTCTGGTTCCTACCTCTTTGTCCGGCTGGCCACCTTTCAATTGGGCAACAAAAGCGGCCAACTCGTCAATCACCGCTTGTATCTCTGCGGCGAGCCGCTGCAATGCGGACTCAATCATCTCGTTGCCCGCATCAGTCTGACACAGGGATTCCAGTTCCGCAGCCGCATCCTGAATTCCCATCGCTCCCACCGTCCCGGCGCTCCCTTTCAGAGTATGGGCGTGCGGATCTTGCGTCTGGATCAGCAGCCGTTGATACAGTTCCGGCTTGTTGCCAGCCCTTTTCGGGTATCAATGGAGGCTAAGGGAGATGGAAAATTAAAATCATCCAAAATGACTTGAGTTTGGTAGGTTGGTCTGAGCGTAGCGAAGCCCAACCTACGCGATGACTCTCTCATGTTGAATTGGATAGTTATTTTTTTCCATCTCCCTAATCCTGCAAAAGACATGGTTGGATATTCCCTGTCCGGTCGCGACGGCGCCTCAGGCTCCTGCCTTTTCAATGTCTCCGGCCATGACGTTGGCGGTCATGGCGATGACGGGAAGATCCTTGAACCGTTCCTGTTCACGGATTTTCCGGGTTGCGGTATATCCGTTCATCACCGGCATCAGCACATCCATCAACACGCCGTCAAAGGACTCCTGTTCCAAGTACTCCAACGCCTCCTTGCCGTTCCAGGCCGGAGTGACGCGAAACCCGTTGTCTCGCAGCAGTTCCACGGCCAGTTCCAGGTTAAGGTCGTTGTCTTCCACCAGCAGGATATGCGCTTCCCTCAGCCGCAGGTGTGATGCACATCATTTTCAGACAACACCACTGTTATAGCAAGTGGAGACATGACAAATAATTGATATTGTGTCTGTTTGTCAATTGTCATCATGTCATGCGCTTTATGAATGACTAAAACAGGTGAGAGTATGGCATCTAAACTCTTCCATGATCATTTTTATGACAGGTAGCTCAAACCATTGATACCTGGCAGGTGTAGCTGTTGGCTTTTTTCTGGATTTTCTCTTTTTCTTTTTTCCAGGGCCATCTGAAGACGGTGGATTGGAGGAATTGCTTGAATTCTTACTCAGAGAGGCAACTTGTTTCTCAAGTTTTTTGATTTGTTCGCATTGTTGCAGCAGGGTGACAATCACAGCCTCTTTACCAGCGTCATAGATTGCTTCGGCATCGGCTCTAATCATTTAGATAGCCTCTTGGCCAGGTGTGTGACACATGAATCCAGGGCAGCAGGAGAAATCGAGAGTTATAAGCCAGCAGGTGACGATTTTTCTCCAAGGCATCTGATGACCAGCCGATGAATTGGTCACGGTGAAGTATGCTGTAAGGGGCGGATGAAAAAGTAAAACAGGCAATGGGACGATCCATTGCAAAGACAAGGTATTTGAGGTGTTCCCCTACCGGTTGAGTGTAGCCGATATAATGATACTGGTGTATCAGGCTGTTAAAAAGTTTTTCATGGTTGGTTCTTCTGACTTGGCAAAATTCAATAGGCTGGAGTTGCTTTACTGTAGAAATAATTGCTGTTTGGTCGATATCGAGTGGTTCGGCTTTATTTCGTCGGGATTGCCGCCCGCCCGTGAATGGCTTTTTTCTGGGCGGGAGTGTAATGTAGTCTGCCCGGTTAAGCTTGAGCATAAGCCCTCGACAAATTCCATCCTTGGGTGCGCCGTTAGGCTGAATTCAATTCCATTCACGGCAAACCCGTAAGGATAAAACTCTAAAGGATAAAGCTCTACGGCTTTCATCGGGATTTTTGTCGATGAGTTGACGGAGAAAGTTGATGTCGTCGGTGGTTATGGTACGTTTGCGGTAGGTGAATAGCTCGGACATGGGTGAAGTATACCCGAGGTTGACCTGGATCGCACGCTTTTAATCTGGCTACAAGTTGGATAAATTTCCCGGTGAACGGTTACGAAGATTGAAAACGAGACATTTAATACCTTGAAAAATTAAGAATATAATTTTAGACATAACTATGGTCTTGAAAAAAAAATCTCAGCATCGTTTTTGCCATGCTCATGATGCTGGCTTTTTTGGTAGCCCAGACTCTGCAACCTTGCTGCTCACTGTTTGGTGCGATTTGGAAAAGGCCGGTACCAAGATACAACTATGGGATGATATACGATTTTTGGCATCCTTCATTTCAGGCGAAAAGTAGTTGACACTTTTGGTAATACATTGCTCCCACAATGCTCCTGGTTCCCAAGCTCCAGCTTGGGGACAATGCCTCGGAAGCTCCAGCTTCCCGGCTATCACGAGAAGCTGGAGCTTCTAAAAATAGGTTCCCAAGCTGGAGCTTGGGAACCAGATTGTGCGAAAAGTGTCAACCTGGAAATGAAGGATGCCAGATTATTGTTCAAGTGCTACAAGATTGTTTCTATGAAATCACTTTTTCGTCATCTATATAAGCGAAGATTCGTAAAGTCATCGTCACTTCGGGAGTTGCTGTAAGAGTAAACAGGTATTATTGCAGGAGAGGTTATTGATAATGATTTGAATTGACAAATGATTCTGTTTCCCGTACACCCGTTTCTGTGCCTCCTGCTTTTTTTGTCTCCTGCCTGAATATCTTGCGAATTACTTGACAGAAGGGCAATGGAAAAGTATAAAAATGGGCATCCTTCATTTGTTAGAGGGCATTTTTTAACGGCTTTAGTTGCAAAAAGGATTCTGAAAACGATAACAGCCGGGTAAGGTGTACTGTGCGAATAGTAAGGATATGCTTGACTGGAGAGTACAACAAGATGTTAATACTAAACAATAGTACAGGAGGAGAAGTATGAGTAATGATTCCAGCGCGTACTGGCAGGCGAACATCCGACTGGTTATCGGTTGTCTGGTTGTCTGGTTTATCGTGTCATACGGTTGTGGTATTTTACTTGCCCCGGCATTAAACAAAATACACATTCTGGGAGGATATCCGCTGGGTTTCTGGTTTGCACAGCAGGGTTCAATTTATACCTTCGTGGTACTCACCTTTTTCTACGCCTGGCGTATGAATCAGCTTGATAAAAAATTCGGTGTCCAGGAAGACTAAGGGAGAAAATTGATGAGTTTACAAGTAATGACCTATATTGTGGTGGGCGCAACCTTTGCGCTCTATATAGCCATTGCCATCATGGCAAGGGCCAGCACCACAGGTGAGTTTTATGTTGCCGGCAAGGGCGTACATCCGATACTCAACGGCATGGCAACAGGTGCTGACTGGA
Organism: Desulfobulbaceae bacterium; assembly: GCA_030633145.1. Taxonomy (GTDB): domain Bacteria; phylum Desulfobacterota; class Desulfobulbia; order Desulfobulbales; family Desulfobulbaceae; genus DAOVTM01. The sequence continues at coordinate 10,179 of DAOVTM010000043.1, read as the reverse complement.
TGTCGGCTGCCTCGTTCATCTCCATGGCCGGTCTGATTGCCTTTAAGGGCTATGATGCCTCCGTGTTCCTGATGGGCTGGACCGGTGGTTACTGTCTGCTGGCCATGCTGCTGGCCCCCTATCTGCGTAAATATGGTAAATTTACGGTTCCGGAGTTTATCGGTGACCGCTATTACTCCAACACAGCCAGAGTTGTGGCTGTTATCTGTCTGATCACCGCTTCTCTGACCTATGTTATTGGCCAGATGAAGGGGATCGGCGTTGCCTTTTCCCGTTTTCTGGAGCTGGACTTTGCTACCGGTCTGTACGTTGGGATGGCCATCGTCTTTATCTATGCGGTTCTCGGCGGCATGAAGGGGGTTACCTACACCCAGATTGCCCAGTACTGCGTGTTGATTTTCGCCTATACTGTTCCGGCTGTTTTTATCTCCCTCCAGTTGACAGGTTCCGCCGTTCCTCAGCTTGGCTTGGGATCCACCATGGCCGGTACTGATACCTTCTTGCTGGATAAGCTGGATGCCACCCTGATTGATCTCGGTTTTAAACAATATACAGCGACCTCGACCAATACCCTGAACATGTTTCTCTATACCATGTCCCTGATGATCGGTACCGCTGGTCTGCCCCACGTTATTACCCGTTTCTTTACCGTACCCAAGGTAAGGGATGCCCGTTCTTCTGTGGGCTGGTCTCTGGTATTCATCGCCATTCTCTACACCACTGCCCCGGCAGTTGGTGCCATGGCTCGGCTCAACCTGATGGAAACCATTCATCCCACTACTGGTGTTCATGCCGGGGAGTGGCTGGAATATGAAAAGCGTCCCCAGTGGTTTAAGAACTGGGAAAAGACTGGTCTTCTCGTACATGAAGACAAGAACAATGACGGCAGGATTCAGTATGTCGGCAAGAACAATAAAGAGTTTGAGAACGAGATGGTCAAGGTTGACCGTGACATCATGGTTCTTGCCAATCCCGAGATCGCTAATCTGCCCAACTGGGTAATCGCTCTGGTTGCCGCTGGTGGTATTGCTGCCGCTCTTTCCACGGCTGCCGGTCTGCTGCTGGCAATCTCCTCCTCCATTTCTCATGATCTGCTCAAGGGGATTATTGCCAAGGATATGAGTGACAAGACGGAGCTGATGGCCGGACGTATCGCCATGGCCGGTGCCATCTGCGTGGCTGGTTATTTCGGACTCCATCCTCCGGGATTTGCGGCTCAGGTTGTGGCTCTGGCCTTTGGCCTGGCTGCCTCCTCTATTTTCCCGGCTCTGATGATGGGTATCTTTGTCAAACGGATCAATAATATCGGCGCAGTCTGCGGTATGTTGTCCGGTCTGGGAATTACCCTGCTCTATATCTTCTGGTTCAAGGGTTGGTTCTTTATGGGAACTCCGGCGGCAGCAAATTACCCCGCCGACCATTTACTTGCCAAGCACATTTTAGGTATTGCACCCGAGGCTTTTGGTGCAGTGGGCGCGATGGTGAATTTCACTGTGGCCTACCTTGTGTCTGCAGTCACCCCACCACCGCCTGAGCATATTCAGCATCTGGTTGAAGATATCCGGGTACCCGGTGTCTTGAATAAGTAGGGATACTGCTGCATACTTCCGGTTAGAGGATAACCGGAACGAGAAAAACGGCGTTCATGTCTCTGGCATGAACGCCGTTTTTGTTGCTACAGATTTATACGAAAAAAAGGGCATCCTTGTTAAATTTTATGGAAATATTGGCACCCTTCATTTCCCGGTTGACACTTTTCGCACAATCTGGTTCCCAAGCTCCAGCTTGGGAACCTGTTTTTAGAAGCTCCAGCTTCTCGTGATAGCCGGGAAGCTGGAGCTTCCGAGGCATTGTCCCCAAGCTGGAGCTTGGGAACCAGGAACAAGGAATCCTTCATTTCAGGCGAAAAGTAGTTGACACTTTTGGTAATACAATGCTCCCACAAAGTTCCTGGTTCCCAGATAAGCGAAAAGTGTCAGTGTTTCTGTAATGGTGCGCACAGCGCACCCTACGGTGCTGTTTTCCAATTTAACCGCGAATCAGCCCCTCAACAACCATCCGGCCCAGGATCTTCATGAGTTCATCCTGGTCAAACGGCTTTGCCAGATAGTCGTCCATACCATGTTTGAGACATTCTTCCCGGTCACCACTCATGGCTCTGGCTGTCATGGATATAATCGGGGTATAGCTTCCCTGTAATGCATCGGCCAACTGGTTAAGCAGCTCCATGAAGGTATCCTTTTCCACATCAGCTTCCTCAAGCGAGTCTCCATAAGCCTCTTCCAGTATCCGGTTTTGCTCTGCTGCCCGGATAACCCTGGTGGCGGTAATACCGTCCAATATCGGCATCTGTACATCCATTAACACCGCATCAAAATCCTCCTCCAGCATTAATTGCAGAGCCTTGAGGCCGTCTGCTGCCTCATGAACGGAATGATCCTTTTTTTCCAGGACCATTTTGGCAAGAATTCGGTTGGGCAGGTTATCCTCGACCAGCAACAGGGACAGAGGCCGTATCTTGTCGGGCAGTTCTATGCTTTGCCGTGTGCTCGGTTGGGCTGATTTGCCTTGCGAGGTTGCGGTCTGCAGGGCTAAGGTAAAGGTGAAGCTGCTGCCCCTGCCCGGTTCACTTTCCACAGAGATGTCGCCGCCCATGAGTTGGCATAACTGTTTGCAGATGGCCAGGCCAAGGCCGGTGCCTCCGTATTTCCTGGTAGAACTGTCGTCTTCCTGGGCAAATTCACCAAAAATATGTTTTTGACGGCCTGAAGCAATCCCTATGCCGGTATCTGTCAGGGTACAGCTGAGGGTCAGTGAATCCCTGTTGATTTCCTGGCAATTCACTCGCAGCTCAATGGATCCCTGCTCTGTAAATTTGACACTGTTGCTGAGCAGGTTAAGGAGGATCTGCCGCAGCCGCATGGGGTCACCTTTGACTTGCTGGGGAACTTCCGCGCCAATGGTGTGGAGAAGTTTTACCTTGTCGCCTTTTTCCCGCAGCAGAATACTGATGGTATGAATGCTGGATTCAATGCAGTCGTGCAGGTCAAAGGGGATGGTCTCAATGTTGAGTTCCCTGGCCTCAATTTTGGAGAAATCAAGGATATCATTGATGAGAAAGAGGAGGTTTTTTGAGGAGCTGCTGATCATCTCCAGATGAGAGCGCACCTCTGGATCCACATCACACTCCAGGGCAAGACGGGTGCGACCGATGATGGAGTTCATGGGGGTGCGTATCTCATGACTCATGTTGGCGAGAAAGGAGGACTTGGCCTTATTGGCCTTCTCAGCCTGTTTCCAGGCTTGAGTGAGTACCACATCCAGTCTTTTCTGTTCAGTGCAGTCCTCAAGAATGCCGTCAAAGCGTAGAATGTTACCCTGGCTGTCCCTGACCGGATGACTGGAGACACGCACCATCCGTTCCTCTCCGTTTGGATGAATAAAGCCCATCTCCCGTTGGGTAAAGTCAACCTCTCCCATCTTCATCCGGGTGACATCGGAACGAGCAACCTCCTGGTCAGCACTTAACCAGTTTATCAGCGAACCCCAGTCCAGACCAAGTACCTCATCTTTGTTTAATCCGAAGATCGCCTTGATACCATCGCTGACATACAAAACCTTTCCACGGGTCATCTCATGGCTGAAGATAACGAATTTATCACCAATATCATCCACCAGGCTCTGGTATCTCTCATGGCTCTGCTGTAACGATGCCAGGGTCTGTTCCATCATCTTGTGATCGGTTATATCGTTGACCGTGCCGTAGGAGCATGCCGGTTTACCAGCCTCGTCATAATCCGTATCACCAACCTGGCGCAGCCATTTATTCGTGCCGTTGCGGGTGATGATGCGGTGTTCCATATCGTATGGCTTTTTATCCTTTACCGAGAGGAGAAATAAGGATTTGACCATTTCCCGGTCATCCGGATGCACCACCTTGAGAAATGATCTCGTGGTTGAGGTAGAGGTATCCGGTGACAGTTCAAAGATAGAGTATATTTCTTTTGACCATGTGGCCTGATTGGTGGTGTGATCCAGCTCCCAGCTACCCAGATGGGCTATCATCAGGGCATCACTGAGAAGCTTTTTTTGTCGTTGCAGCGTATTGGTATCTAAGCGTAATTTTTTTCGCTCGCAGTCCTGGAGATAGAAGATCGGAACCACCATAAGCAGTAGCACCAGGCAGAGCCAATAGATAATTTCGTAATAATGGATATCGTACCTGTCAATTACGGCAAACAAAACCGCTGCCATCACTACCGTGAGGATGAAGGCTGTCAGTAAGCTGTTGCTTCTATTTTTTTTGCTCATAAGGTCATTGTTGACTGGATGACAAATGAATGGTTATTAATTATGGTATCATTAATATTGTCCAGACACTTTCTACCATGCATCAGTTGTTGGTGCGCACAGCGCACCCTACAGGTAAAAAATATCATGGAAACAAAAGCCTATGGTGCGCTGTGTGTACCATTACCGTGGACATTACTAAAGAAAAGTGTCAGATAAGCGAAGACTTCGATCAGTATATGGAGAATGCCTTAATTATTATTATCCTTATTTTAGAACAAGAGTCAAATTATTTTTTTGTCTTCTGTCATTCGGGTGCTGAAACGCACCATTCATAAGCATTGCGAAACATCTGCATCCAGGGAGAAACACTCAGGTGTCGCATGGATTGCGGCAGGAAGTGGCACTGCCAGGGCAGAAAGGCTCGTTCCGGGTGAGGCATCATGGCAAGATGACGGCCATCAGCGGAACAGAGGGCCGCAAAACCGTCTGCTGATCCGTTGGGGTTAAAGGGGTACTGCTCAGTCGGCCTAGCAGAGTCGTCCACATAGAGCATCGGCACCTGTTTTTGTGCCAAGACCTTGTCGCGGACAGCGGAATCAGGAAAGTGGAGTTTCCCCTCACCATGATCCAGATGGATACCAAAGGTGAGCTCTGACATGCCGGCCAGCATGATTGCAGGGCTGTCCTGCACCTTGACCGTGGTCCAGCGTGACTCAAAACGGCCTGATTCGTTGTGGACAAAGCGGGGCTGTTTGACTGGATCTATATCCTGCCAGGGAACCCAGCCCAATAATCCGAAGAGCTGGCAGCCGTTGCAGACTCCCAGGGTAAAGGTGTTGTTCCGGTTATAAAACTCATCAAACATGGTCTTAAGGCGGGTATTGAACTTGATGGTTGCGGCCCAGCCCTTGGCTGATTCAGGCACGTCGGCGTAGGAAAAACCACCCACTGCAGCAATGCCCCGGAAATCATCCAGAGTGATCCGTTCCTCCAGCAGGTCGGTCATGGTAATGTCCCAGGGTTCAAATCCGGCCATGAAAAAGGCGGAACTCATCTCTCGATCCGAGTTGGAGCCTTCATCACGGAGGATGGCAACCTTTGGCTTATTATCTGCGTTGAGCAGGGAGGCAGGGGCGGCTTCCGGAGTAAAGGGGAGGGTATAGTGTGGTCCGGTTCGGTCATAAACAGCCTCTCTTTCTGCGTCCGCACAGGCCGGGTTCATCTGCTGCCGTTCCAACTGATAGCTGGTTTCCTCCCACTCCTGCCGCAGCACTCGCATGTCCTCATCCAGGATCAGGGTCTCATTATAATAGATACGAATCTGCTTTTCGCTGCTGCTGGTGCCGAGGAGGATGGAGGGGATTGCGTTGCTAAGGAGCAGTTCTCGCACTGTTTCAAGATTGTCCTGGGTGCTTTCGATAACCAGGCCCAGCTCTTCTGCAAAGAGAAAGGAGAGCGGGTCGGCATCTGCCTGCAAACCAAGGTCAAGGCCGCAGTTACCGCTGAAGGCCATCTCCAGCAAGGTGGTGATCAGGCCGCCGTCACTGCGGTCATGTCCGGCCAGGATGAGATCCTTTTCAATCATCTCCTGCACAATGGTAAAGGCACGGCGGACAAGGGCGGGGTCATCCATGTCCGGGCTTTCATTGCCCAGTTTTCCCTGCACCTGAGCCAGAGCCGTGCCACCGAGTCGAGCCTTATCAGGAGCCAGATCAATGAGCAGCAGCACAGAGCCGGGTTCCTTGATGTCCGGGGTGATGACCTTGTTAATGTCGCTCATGGCAGCATAGGCTGAGATAACTAGCTGGCGGGGAGATTTTACGGTTTCATCATCCACCATGGTAGCCATGGACAGGGAGTCCTTGCCCCCGTCAACAGCCATGCCGGTGGCAATCATCGCATCGCGCATGGCCCGAGCCGCGTCATTCATGGCCACCCCTTCACCTTTCAGCTTGGGAGCCCACATCCAGTTTGCCGAGCATTTGACCTGCTCAGGATCATCTATCTTTGCCCACACCAGATTAGTCCATGCCTCGCCCACGGCCATTCTGGCACCGGCAGCGGGATCCACCAGCATCTTGATCGGCTGCTCACCAATGGCAGTGGCTCCGCCGCTGATGCCGAAATGAGACTGAGCCACCACTGCCACGTCTGCCACCGTCAACTGGAGCGGGCCGCAGCATTGCTGTTGCGCCACCAGGCCGGTTACAGCCCGATCCACCTTGTTGACCAGGAACCGTTTGGAACCTACCGACACCAGGTGCAGGACATCGGTCAGAGCCTGGCGCACGGTCACATCATCCAGAACCAGAGGAGCCAACAGTGGGTCAATGCGGCTGTCCTCAAAGGTTTTCTGGGGAATATCGCCCAGCAGTTCGTTCAGCTCCATATTCACCGGGATGGAGTCATCCTGGTCATCGTGGACAATAAAGCGCAGGTCGCCGGTAACCTCGCCCAGAACCTCGCAGTTGACCTTTTCCCGGTTGCAGATAGCCTGGAACTGTTCGATGTTTTTCGGGCTGATAAGGAAACCGTTCCGTTCCTGGAACTCGGCCACATAGATCTCCAGTACTGACATGGTGGGGTCGCCTACCTTGATATTGCGGATTTCGATGCGTCCACCCGAATGTTCCACCAACTCCTTGAGGACATTGGCCGGGCCGCCAGCACCCTGGTCGTGGATGACATCGATGATGGTCTTGTCGCCCATCTCGTTGCAGGCTCGGATGACTCGGTTCATCTTCTGTTCCATCTCTGCGTCGCCGCGCTGGACGGCGTTAAAGTCCAGCTCTTCAACATTTTCTCCTTGCAGCATGGATGAGGCCGCACCGCCGCCGAATCCGACCCGATAGGCTGGGCCGCCCACTTGGACGATGAGCATTCCCTTCTCTTGTGCGTCCTTTTCCGTGTGACGGTCATCAATCTGGCCAATACCGCCGGTGAACATGATGGGCTTGAGAAATCCCCACCGTTCTCCGTTGTCCAGGCGCAGGTCAAAGGAACGGGTGAATCCCTGTATCAGTGGCTCACCGAATTTATTGCCGTAATCCGAGGCTCCGTTGCTGGCCTGTATCTCAATGGTCAGAGCCGATGCCAGATTGGAGGGACAGGGGTAGCTGTTTTCCCAGGAGAGTTCATAGTCAGGGATATGGAGATTCGCCACACAGTACCCCGCAGTACCAGCCACGACAAATCCGCCCTTACCGGTTCCCTGTACGTCACGGATACGACCACCGGTGCCTGTCTCTGCCCCCGGAAAGGGTGCCACGCCGGTAGGGAAGTTGTGGGTCTCAGCGGTGAGGAGAACATGGTAACGACTGTGGGTTGTCTCCAGGGGAGAGGGGGTGCCGGGGTGACGCGGGGTTATGGTGGATATATCATATCCGGTGATAACGCTGGAGTTGTCCTTAAAGGCAATCACCGATCCCTTGGGATGGGCAGCCAGGGTCTCGGTGACCACCTCAAAGAGGGTGCTGGGCTGCTCTTCCCCGTCAATGACCTGTTTACCCCGGAAAAAGCCGTGCCTGGAGTGTTCCGAGTTGGCGTTGTTAAGATCCATGATCTCAACAATGGTTGGGTTGCGCTTATGTTTTTTGACAAAATAATCATAATAAAAATCACGATCCCGCTCGTCCATGGAGATACCGGGGATCTCCTTGAGACCGTCCGGCCCTTTGGAGATCAGGTCAACCTCATAGACTGCTTCCGGCTCAATGCCGGTTTCAAAGGTGGTCAGCGGTTCCGGGTAGGGACACTCGGTCATCCGGTCGTGGTTGTCCGTTATAAAGGTAGCAATGTTCTCCCCTTCCGGCACCTGGTAGCGGCGGGAACGTTCCACCCGGCTTACTGAATCCAGGCCGATGGCGTGGCAGATGGAAACCATATTGGACGACCAAGCCGTGGCAAAGTTGAGGCGGGGTCCCACCTCAACCACCCGTTCACCTCTGAGAAGCGGGGTCTGAGATACCGTGTCGATCTGGAAGCCGTCAGCAAGCAGTAAACGTAAGCGGTCGGTTTCCTCTTCGCTTAAGGGACGACTGGATTCAATATTGAAACAGTAGGCTCGGTTAGTGTCGATCCTGCGATATAATTGGCTTACAACCATGATATGATCCTCTTGAATGTCGAATGCGGAATGACGAATTACGAATTTTTTATCCGCAGATTACGCAGAATACGCAGATAAAGTCGGAACACTATTTATTTTGACTTGTCTATTTTGTTACTGTACATTGCAATGAATGTAAATAATATTGTAAACGCTTATTTTCCCTTTGCAAAAATAATGTTTTAAGAAAACGAAAATGAAGAAATCAGTTTATTTTGGGCATCCTTCATTTTCCGGTTGACACTTTTCGCACAATCTGGTTTCCAAGCTCCAGCTTGGGAACCTGTATTTAGAAGCTCCAGCTTCTCGTAATAGCCGGGAAGCTGGAGCTTGGGAACCAGGAACTTTGCGGAAACATTGTATTACCAAAAGTGTCAACTACTTTTCGCCTGAAATGAAGGATACCTTATTTTGATACAACTGTTCCAAGCTACCGTTTTGATGAAAGGGTATCATTAAAGTACCCTTGTGACATTACCAAATTTCGAAATCTTTACATCGCTGGAAACTATAGCAGAGTTAAACAGAGGTAATTATCCCCGCAAAAATGAAATCCTTGACTTTGCACGAACCATAAAACAATTGCAACCTGAACAGGAAATAAAGGAGATAGCTCAATTTTATATTAAAAATAAACTCATGCCCAATGATATTCATGATGCAATACATCTTGCATATGCATCTTACTACAAAATTGATTATCTGTTTACCTGGAATTGTAATCACTTGGCAAATGCCAATAAAAAGCAACATATTAAAATAATCCAATGCCAAACTTGACTTATTTTCACCTGAACTGAGTACCCCGCTTGAACTATTCACAGAGAGGTCATAATGTACACCAACGAATTATTAGAAGAAAAATATAAGGCTCAAATCCAGCTTGAAAAAAAGGCACGCAGTGAGAAAACAGATTATTTTGAAGTCGTCAACAAAGAGGTTCAAAGTTTATTTAAACAGCATGATTGGAAAATGGAGTTTGATAAAAGAAGCGGAGGATGCATTGGAAGCAGCGATAGCATAAGCAGTGGAGTCTCCTGAGAAAATGGCTTTTCAGATAGACCTCGTCCTTCCCCTGCTGCAAAAGGAAGTCGCCGACTACAAGGTACCAGTGGTGGATCTCATTGCCGCCCAGACCAAAGACCCCTTTAAGGTACTGGTGGCAACCATCCTCTCTGCCCGCACCAAGGATGAGGTCACTGCTGCCGCCTCCAGACGGTTGTTTAAAAAGGTGGACAGTGCTGATGAGCTGGCCGCTCTTTCCGTTGCCGAGCTGGAAAAGATTGTCTATCCAGTGGGGTTTTTTCGCAATAAGGCAAAATACCTGGCTGCCCTGCCCGATGCCTTGAAGAATGATTTTTCCGGCCAGGTTCCGGACACGGTGGAAGAACTGATCAAGCTGCCCGGCGTGGGGCGCAAGACCGCCAACCTGGTGGTTGCGGTGGCCTTTAATAAACCAGCCATCTGCGTGGATACCCATGTCCACCGGATCATGAATATCTGGGGGTATGTAAAGACTGCCAACCCCCTGAAAACGGAAATGGCCCTCCGAGACAAGCTGCCGGGAAAGTACTGGATCACGGTTAATTCTATCCTGGTGGCCTTTGGGCAGGGTACCTGCAAATCCCGCCTGCCCCACTGTGACCGTTGTGTTATAGCTGATTTCTGTCCCCGAATCGGGGTTACCCCCCGTACAATACATTCAAAAAAGTCAAAAAAGTCCGGGGCAAAACAGTTTGGCTCGGCATACCCTAGGTTTGTCTCCTGGAATGTCAACG